>NZ_DICC01000046.1:0-24685 GCF_002415215.1 Empedobacter sp. UBA5036 | reverse complement strand
CACACTTCGTGGGATAGTGTCCAAAATCTATATTATCCAAAATAGTTAGATATTTAGTTATATTCTTTTTCTTGAGAAATTTGTTTAATATTATTGAATATATTCTTTGAATCTCATAATCAAACTCACATAATAGAGATTCAAGATCATAAGATTCATCAATATCTTGATTTTTTATTAATAGAATTTTATCATTTTCTAAATCAACCCGTGAAATTTCGTAAACATCAAAATCTTTAGAGTCATTGCTTATGTAATTCGTAGAGTGAGCACCAATTTTATTTCTTAATTCAATTATTTTATACTTTTTTAAATCATTAACTATTTTGGATTTGTGTGGAATTTTATGAATCTCAATTAAGTTAATTATTGCTAATTGTTGTTGATAAACAGCATTTAAAATTCCGTAAAGCCTCAGGTATTGTTCTCCTATATCTAGTATTTTAGTAGGTCCAGATAATTTAAATTTTAAGTAATTTTTCTTGGCGTATTCTGTGTCATCAATTACGTATAGAGCATTTAATAATATATTCCAATCAAATTCTTTTTCAAAGTAAAAGAATTTAATAACATCTGATTTAAAATTTTTAGATTTTTCAGGATTCCATTTAATTGAAAAATCACTTAAAACTTCATTATGTAAATCTTTATATTTACTTATAATAGACCTATTGTCCATATTTATTTTTTCTAAAATTACAATATTTTAATTTATCAGCTTTATTTAGTAAAATCATTTAATTACAAAATGTCAAGTAGAATTTATTTCAGCTTTGCATCTTGTGAGATTCTGAAAACAAGTTCAGAATGACAATAAACTATACAAAAAAACCTCTCAAAGAATTTCTTTGAGAGGTTTGATATATTGTAAATAAGTTAAATCTTAACCTACTAATTCTTCTACTTTATCAGCAGCATCTTTTAATGTGATAGCAGAGTGAACCGCGAAACCTGATTCATCAATCATTTTCTTAGCGATTTCTGCATTTGTTCCTTGTAAACGAACAATAATTGGCACATTAATTTCGTCACCCATATTGTTGTAAGCATCTAAAATACCTTGAGCAACACGGTCACAACGTACAATACCACCAAAAATGTTGATTAAGATAGCTTTTACGTTTTTATCTTTTAAGATAATACGGAAACCTTTTTCTACACGCTCAGCATCAGCAGTACCACCAACGTCTAAGAAGTTTGCAGGATTACCACCAGATAATTTGATGATATCCATAGTTGCCATTGCCAAACCAGCTCCGTTAACCATACATCCTACGTTTCCGTCTAATTTTACGAAGTTTAATCCAGCTTCACCAGCTTCAACTTCTGTTGGATCTTCTTCTCTTGTATCACGTAAAGCAGCGATATCTGCATGACGGAATAATGAGTTATCATCGATAGATACTTTAGCATCTACAGCGATAATTTGATCGTCAGATGTTTTAAGAACTGGGTTAATCTCGAACATAGAAGCGTCAATCGCAACGTATGCATTATATAAAGCAGTGATAAATTTAACACCATCTTTGAAAGCGTTTCCTGATAAACCTAAGTTAAAAGCAACTTTACGCGCTTGGAAACCTTGGATTCCTACAGCTGGATCAATTTCTTCTGTAAAGATTTTGTCTGGCGTGTGCTCAGCAACTTCCTCGATATCCATTCCACCTTCAGTAGAATACATAATCATGTTTTTACCAGTTGCACGATCTAATAATACAGAAACATAGTATTCTTCAGTTTCAGATTCACCTGGATAATAAACATCCTCAGCAATTAAAACTTGATGAACTTTTTTACCTTCAGCCGAAGTTTGAGGTGTTACTAACTGCATTCCGATGATTTCGTTTGCTTTCTCTTTTACTTCGTCCAAGTTTTTAGCAAGCTTTACTCCACCACCTTTTCCACGACCACCTGCGTGTACTTGTGCTTTTACGACATGCCAACCTGTACCAGTTTGTTCTGTTAATTGTTTAGCAGCTTCTACAGCTTCTTCTGGTGTAGTAGCAACGATACCACGTTGTACTTTTACACCATATTTACTAAGAATTTCTTTTCCTTGATATTCGTGAAGATTCATTTTTTTTGATTTTTCAATTACAAAAATAAAAATATTGTTGATGTATTCTAAATTTTGCCATATTAATTTTATCAGCTTATGCTAAAAAAGTGGTTAATATTGTTTATTTAGAGGTTACAAGATACGAATATTAATGATTTAAAAAGTCAAAACAATTGTTATATAATTTTTAAATCGTACAAAGTACACTAAAAATTGTTTGTTTTGGGTTTAAAGCATTTTCGACGGAGGATTGATTTTATAATTTTATCAATAAAAAACCGTCAATTCTAGTGAAATTCTATTCTCGATACAATTTTTTATCATTTCATTTCTAAAAATCACTCGAACTGACGAATTTTAATTCAAAAAAAACTTATCACTTATGATTTAAGACTTAGTACTTAATTCATATCTTTACCTCATGATAAAAGCAGAAAATATTGTTAAGAAATTTGGTGAATTAGAAGTGCTAAAAAATGTTTCTTTATCGATTGCAGAAGAAGAAATCGTTTCTATCGTTGGTGCTTCTGGAGCAGGAAAAACAACTTTGCTTCAAATTTTAGGAACATTAGAAAAAAGTTCTGAGCCAAAGAAATATAATACTTCTATTCAGATTGCGGGACAAGATATCACGAAGTTAAACGATCGCGATTTATCTAAATTTCGTAACGAAAACATTGGATTCATTTTTCAGTTTCATCAATTGTTGCCAGAATTTAATGCAATAGAAAATATTTGTATTCCAGCTTTTATCAAGAAAACAAAAAAAGCAGAAGCCGAAAAACGTGCAAAAGAGTTGATGTCTTATTTAGGACTTTCGCAACGTTTGACGCATAAACCGAATCAACTTTCTGGAGGAGAACAACAACGTGTAGCAGTTGCTCGTGCACTAATCAATCAACCAAAAGTTGTTTTTGCTGATGAACCTTCTGGTAATTTAGATTCTAAAAATGCTGAAGAATTACACGAATTATTTTTCAATCTTCGAAACGAATTTGGGCAAACTTTTGTCATTGTGACGCATAATGAAGAATTAGCAAATATGACTGATCGAAAATTGGTGATGGCTGATGGAATTTTTCAAATAGAAATGTAAATGATTCAAGAAGAATTAAAGGATTTTTTAGACGAAAAAGTTCTTCAATATAATACATTAGACTTTATCGATTCTGATCCAGTACAGATTCCGCATAGATTTTCTGCGAAAGAAGATATCGAAATTGCTGGGTTTTTAGCGGCAACAATTGCATGGGGAAATCGTAAAATGATTATCAATAATGCGAATAAAATGATGCAGTTGATGGGAAATTCGCCTTACGATTTTGTGATGAATTTCTCTGAGAATCATTTAAAGAATTTGGGTGGTTTTGTTCACAGAACATTCAATAGTGAAGATTTGAAATTTTTCATGCAATCGCTTCGTAACATTTATCAAAATCATGGCGGATTGGAACAAGTTTTTGCAAAACATCAAACTTCAGATTCGATGCAAGCATCAATCTCGAATTTCAAACAAACTTTTTTTGAAATAGAACATCCAACTCGAACAACTAAACATATTTCAGATCCATTGAATAATTCGGCTGCAAAGCGTATCAATATGTACTTGCGTTGGATGATTCGTGATGACAAACAAGGCGTAGATTTAGGAATTTGGAAATCCATTCCAACTTCTATTCTTTCCTGTCCTTTGGATGTACATTCGGGAAATGTTGCACGAAAATTAAATATTCTGACTCGAAAACAAAATGATGCAAAAGCATTGAAAGAACTTGATACAAAATTGCGAGAAATGGATGCAAATGATCCTGTGAAATATGATTTCGCTTTATTTGGTTTGGGTGTTTTCGAAGGGTTTTAACTGAACTGAAAATAATTTTATTTAGAAAAATTAGAATTAAATTCGCTAAAAATAAGTTTGTATGAAAGAATTGAATGGAATAAAATATATCGAACGTTTACCTGTTGTTTCGACTGAAAAAACGCCTCTTTTTGTGCTGATACATGGTTATGGAAGCAACGAAGAAGATTTGTTTTCATTTGCACAAGATTTACCGCAGAATGCGCATATTATAAGTGTACGAGCGTTGCATGATATTGTGTATGGCGGATATGCGTGGTATGATATTAATTTTGTGAACAATGAAAAATGGATGGATGAAACGCAAGCAATAGAATCGCGTAATAAATTGGTCGAATTTATTGATGCAATTGTTCAACAAGAGAATTTAGATGACGCAAATGTAACATTGATGGGTTTTAGCCAAGGTGCAATTTTGAGTTATGCGATTTCGCTAAATAATCCAGAAAAGATTAAAAACGTGGCTATTTTAAGTGGTTATCCAGAAGTTAAAATTATTGGAGATTTTGATCAATCGAAAGATTTTTCGAATTTAAATTTCTTTGTTTCGCACGGAACAGAAGATGTTGTACTGCCAATTGAATTAGGACGAATGGGTGAAGAGTTTTTAAAATCCTTGAATATTAATTTTGAATACCACGAATACAGAAGTGGACACGGAATTGTTCCTCAAAATTATTATGATTTGATGGATTGGATCAAAAGATTTTAACATAAAGCTGAATTTAATTCAGCTTCTCATCATTATAAGATATTTAAATAAATTTAACTTCTATGGCGTCGCCGTGATATTCCTTGAACGAGGCGTCATAGAATTCGATATTCGTGTAACGATATAACAATTCGGTAATTTCTTTTTTCAGAATTCCTTTTCCATAACCGTGAATTAAAATCAATCGAATTTGACTTTCGAACATAGCGCGCTCCACCTCATTTCGTGCAACATCTAATTGTGTTTGTATAATTTGCGCATTATCCAAATCACGCCAATTATCAACTAAATTTTCGATATGCAAATCAATTTCTCTCGTTAAATAAGGATGTCGATGAGATTTGCGAAAAGTCTTAAACTTTGGTTTCGAAAATTCTTTGATTTTCTCATCTCGATATTCTTCATAGTCAATTTCAATATCTTTGATGATTTCATCTTGGCGATACTTATATTCAAAACCAAACTCATCATTAAAGTAAACAAAATCACCTTTCAATTTGGAAATTGTTCCCGAAATATTATCATCTATCACTTTAACTTTTGTTCCAATTTTGAACATTCGACTACTTTTTCTGCAAAATTAAGAATTATTTTATGAGTTTTTAAGTTGTTGTATTATTCAATTCAAACTCAATGTTGTATTTTTGTTTATTAAACTAACCAAATGTCAAATCAACATAGAAAAATAAAAGTACTTTTTAGGCTTCGTTCATTAGAAATGGGTGGAGTTCCAATAGTAGTTTTAGATTTGTTGCGAAACTTACCAAAAGATAAATTCGACTTTACTTTGATGCTTAACTTGTATCAAGGCGAATTGATTAAAGAAATTCCTATAACCTTTAGTTGTAATCAACAATCCAAAATCAGGAATTTCTGAATCGTTTAGATCAATTCGTTCTAATCTGAAATATTTATACAAGAATCCAGGACTTGAAGATGATAACAAAACGATTTTAATGACATCATTTATTGGAGGTGAAGGTAAAATTTTCAATGCGATGAATATTGCGAGTTCACTTGGTTCTATGGATAAGAAAACGGTTCTGATTGGATTAGATTTACGTCAACCAAAAATCTTTGATGATTTTAACATTAATAATAAAACAGGTGTAACAGACTATGTTGCGGATGATTTAGAGTTAAATCAAATTACACAACGTACAATTTTACCAAATTTAGATATTATTACAGCAGGTCCAATTCCTCCAAATCCTTCAGAATTGATTTTGAGTAATCGAATGGATCAATTATTTGCTGAATTGAAAGAGAAATATGAATTCGTAATTATAGATTCACCGCCAATAGGATTAGTAACAGATTCGTACGATTTGATGCTTAACGCAGATTGCACATTGTATGTAACACGTTACAACTATTCGGAGAAAAACTTTATCCATGCAATTTCGAATAAATATGATGAAGGTGAGGTTTCGAATGTCGGAATTATATTCAACGATTTCCAAATTAAAACTGGCTACGGTTACGGATATGGTTACGGCTACGGCTACGGTTATAGTTACGGCTACGGATATTTTGCTGGAGATGAGAATTTTGATAATTCATCATTCGGAAAAATAAAATGTTTAGCTTCTCGAAATAAAAGTAAATTCTTTTAATTGAAATGATCTTAAAGAACATATTTGATTATATACTTGCATTAATCCTACTAATATTTTTAGTTGGGTTAATTGTTTTGTTAATTATCATAAGTTCTATAGATACCAATCAATTTGGCGTTTTTACACAAAAAAGAGTTGGGAAAGACGGAAGATTTTTCAATATTTATAAAATCAGAACGATTAAAGGGGTTTCTAAATCGACAATAACAACCGATCAACATCAAATTACCAAAATTGGAAAGATTCTTCGAGATTATAAATTAGATGAATTACCTCAATTATTCAATATTCTAATAGGGGAAATGAGTTTTGTTGGACCTCGTCCTGATGTCGCTGGTTATGCAGATAAATTGGTTGGAGAGGATAGATTGATGTTGAAAGTTAAACCTGGAATTACTGGTCCTGCTCAATTGAAATATTGTAAAGAAGAAGAAATTTTATCCAATGTAAATGATCCAATCAAATATAATGATGAAATTCTTTGGCCAGATAAAGTTAAGATCAATGTAGAATATGTAAAGAATTGGAGTTTTCGACAAGATTTGATTTACATGTTTCAAACAATATTCAAAAAATAAAAAGAGAATCCTAAATTGGATTCTCTTCTATTTTTAAAAATATTTTCGTTTTTCTAAACTTGGATAACACCTAAATTAAATTGTTTTTCAATCGGAGCATGATTCGCAGCTTCAATTCCCATCGAAATCCATTTACGCGTATCCAAAGGATCAATAATTCCATCTGTCCACAAACGTGCCGCAGCATAATAAGGACTTGTTTCATCATTGTATTTTGCTGTAATTTCGTTCAAAAGTTCTTGCTTTTTCACTTCATCAACTTCTACACCTTGCGCTTTCAAAGTCGCTTCTTTTATTTGTAGCAAAACTTTCGCCGCTTGCTCACCTCCCATAACTGCCAATTGAGCCGAAGGCCAAGCCGCAATTAATCTAGGATCATAAGCTTTTCCACACATAGCATAGTTTCCTGCACCATAAGAATTACCAACTATAATCGTGAATTTTGGAACAACAGAATTCGAAACTGCATTTACCATTTTCGCACCATCTTTGATAATACCACCATGTTCAGATTTAGATCCAACCATAAAACCAGTCACATCTTGTAAGAAAACTAACGGAATTTTCTTTTGGTTACAATTCGCAATAAAACGAGTCGCTTTATCCGCAGAATCTGAATAAATCACACCACCGAACTGCATTCCGTCTTTTTTAGACTTCACGATTTTACGTTGATTAGCTACAATTCCAACCGCCCAACCATCAATTCGAGCATAAGTACAAATAATTGATTTTCCATAATCAGGCTTATATTCGTCCAATTCTGAGTTATCAACAATTCTGTTAATAATCTCATACATATCGTACTGCTCAGAACGAGATTCAGGTAAAATACCATAGATTTCTTGCTCATCTAAAGCAGGCTTTGCTGCTTCAATTCGATTAAATCCAGCTTTTTCATAATCACCAATTTTACCAACAATAGATTTTATTCTATCCAACGCATCTTTATCATCTTTTGCTTTATAATCAGTCACGCCAGAGATTTCGCAATGTGTTGTTGCTCCACCTAAAGTTTCGTTGTCAATATCTTCTCCAATTGCTGCTTTTACCAAATAACTTCCTGCCAAGAAAATAGAACCTGTTTTGTCTACAATCATTGCTTCGTCGCTCATAATTGGTAAATATGCTCCACCAGCAACACAACTTCCCATCACAGCAGAAATTTGAGTAATTCCCATTGATGACATGATTGCATTATTGCGGAAAATTCGACCAAACATTTCTTTATCAGGAAAAATCTCATCTTGCATTGGTAAATAAACACCTGCGCTGTCCACCAAATAAATAATTGGCAATTTATTTTCCATCGCAATTTCTTGAGCACGCAAATTCTTTTTACCTGTAATTGGGAACCAAGCACCAGCTTTTACTGTCGCATCATTTGCAACAACAATACACTGTTTACCAGAAATGTAACCAATTTTCACAACAACACCTCCCGAAGGACATCCGCCGTGTTCTTTGTACATTTCATCTCCTGTTAAAGCACCAATCTCTATGTTCGGTTTTTTTTCGTCCAAAAGATAATCAATACGTTCCCTTGCAGACATTTTTCCTTTGCTATGCAACGCATCAATTCTTTTTTGACCTCCGCCAAGGTAAACTTGTTTCAGTTTTTGGCGTAGTTTAGAAAGTAATAATTTGTTATGATCCTCTCTTTTATTAAAAGTTAAATCCATTGTGGTTTTCTGTTTGTTTACAGCCCTAAACTAATGAATTTTATCGAATTCTTAAAATGAAATTTAGACTTGAGAATCAATGAATACAAAGTTCTTGCAATGCGTTTGGATTTGAGGAAAAAATGATAGAAAATCAGTTTCGAGATTAGAATAATTTTTTTCAAATTCGGGAATGATTTGATGTAAATTATTCTCAAATTTTGCTCGACTTCCGATTCCTTTTAATGTTTTTTGAACGCCTTCTATGGTCGAATAATTTTCGAACCAATCATATTTCAACAAATAAAAAATGATTTCTTGTAGTTTTTTTGGAAGCGAATTGTATTCATCCTTAAATAATTGATAACAATCTGATTTGAATTTTTCGAAAGGAGTTTCAGAATAATTATTCCAATATTTAATCAAAAAATAATCATAAATCACATCAATAATAATTGGTGCAAATTTGTGTTGTGTTTCGTGAAAATAACTTGAACTTTGTTTGACAGTTTCGTGAGAATCTGTAAATGTATCAATTGAACGATGCAATAAAATGCCTTTCTGAATATCTTCTGGAAAATCTAAATATTGTTTTCCCTTTACAGTTTCACCAAGCAAATTTCCAATTTGAAGCGATTGATTTCCGAAAGATAAATATTGATGTGCGACAAAGTTCATAAGGCTTGTTTAGTATCATAAAGTTAAGTTTTTTTGAATAAACCTGTGTTATTTTACTGTGAAGAAAAAAGCCATCTAAAAAAGATGGCTTAAGAATTATATTTTTATTCGTTATTTCCAGAAATTTGATTGATTTTTTCTTCTAAAATCGGATAATATTCGATCATAGAATCTTTTAAATTTCGATCCAAACTTAATGCATTTTGCAACGCTTCATTTCCTAATTGATCTTGCTCTGTAATATAATAGACATTACTCAATTGATAGAAAAATTCGGCACGATTAAAATTCTTTAAAGCGCCTGTTAATAAGACTGCAATCGCTTCCTCGTATTCGCCAACAGCAATTAAAGTTTCGACGTAAGCAAACCAAGTATGGAAAACTAAAGGCTTTAATTGAACCAATTTCGAAAGGTTTTTTATAGCTTCTTCAAACTTCATTTGTTTCAGAAAATAGTAAGTTGAATCTGTATAATATTCGTAACTATCGCCATTCAATTCTATTGCACGCTGAATGTAATATTCGGCTTCCTCTATATTTCCTAATTTGTTGTAAAGCGAAGATGTTTTTGCCCAAACTTTATCCAATTGCGGATCTTCTTTTATCGCAATATGATAAGCTTTCAATGCTTTTTGTGGTTTCTCTAACTTTTCGTACAATTCACCAATTTTCATATGCGTAACAGCGGGCGAATCATCAAATTCTAATGTTTCTTCTAGCGTTTCTATTGCTTTATTATATTCTCCTAATTCTTCCAATGAAAGCGCTTTGTTAGCATGACCAACAATAGAGTTAGGATTAATCGCGAGCACGTAATCCAATGCATTTATAGCTTCGTCATACATTTTTTTGTGATTGTACAACAGACCAAGTTGCAACCAAGAAACTTCCGAATATGGATTATCGTCAATAAAATCTTTTAAAAATTCGATGCATTCATCAGGATTATGAATTTCTTCGTAGCATTGAATAATAGAGTAGAAAGTATAATCGTTTTCTGGATTGAATTTCAATGCTTTTTTGAAAGCAATTAACGCAGAATGAACTTCATCTAAATTCAAATATTCATTTCCGATACAATTGCAAATAAAATCAGTTTCTTCTTCGTCTATTTGCAAAGCTTCTTCATAAAAATTTATCGCTTTTCGAGGCATATTTTTCAATCCCCAAAAACGTGCTTGTACAAGAAGGTAATCTAATTCGTTTGCAGCTAAATCTTTTAAATCTTTGATGAGTTTTGCAGCTTTTTTTAAATCCTCAGTTGTAAGAAAATATTCGATTCTCTTGATTTTGATATCTATATTCTCGGGATGCATTTTTTCTGCAAAATCCAACGAACGTTTTGCATATTCGCTATCATTTACTTCAAGATAGAACTCAATAATTTCGACCAAATCCTCCGAATCGTAATACTTATATTCACGATTATCAAGCATTTGCTCAAAACCTTCAATTAGCTCGTTATTAAAAAAATCTTCGTCCATAGTGATAGACTAATTTACAAAATAAAATGTGCAAAAATCATAACGAATTGTTAGAGTTTTGCACATTTGTTAAACAATTAAAATAGATTGTTTTAGATGATATTTTTTATGCTTTCGATCATTTTATCAGCTAATTTATTTGCATTTTCTTCTGAGGTACTTTCAGTATAAATACGAATAATTGGCTCTGTGTTTGATTTTCTTAAATGAACCCATTCTGTAGGGAAATCAATTTTAACTCCATCAACCGTATTGATTTCTTCGTTTTTGTAAACTTCTTGAATTTTCACTAACAATTCGTCAACATTGATTTCTGGTGTTAATTCTATTTTCTTTTTCGCCATAAAATAAGCAGGATAAGAAGCTCTAATTTCAGAAACTGATTTATTTTGTTCAGCCAAATATGTCAAGAATAAAGCAATTCCTACTAAAGAATCGCGTCCGTAGTGCAATTCTGGATAAATAATACCACCGTTTCCTTCTCCACCAATTTTAGCGTCAACTTTTTTCATTTCAACTACAACATTCACTTCTCCAACTGCTGATGGCGAATATTTTTGACCATATTTTTCAGAAATATCGCGTAAAGCACGAGAAGATGATAAGTTAGAAACTGTTGCTGAAGGCGTTTTTGATAATACATAATCTGCGACTGCAACTAATGAGTATTCTTCTCCAAACATTTCACCTTTTTCGTCGATAATTGCTAAACGGTCAACATCTGGATCTACCACAATTCCGAAATCAGCTTCTTCGTCGATTACTTTTTTACAGATATCACCTAAATGTTCTTTTAAAGGCTCTGGATTATGAGGAAAATGTCCGTTTGGCTCGCAATACATATCGTAATGAATTACACCTAAACGTTGTAATAACTTAGGAATTGCAATTCCTCCAGTTGAATTTACTGCGTCAATCGCAACTTTGAAATTTTTCTCTTGAATCGCTTTTGTATTCACTAATGGCAAAGCCAAAATTTTCTCGATATGTAAATCAATTGCATCATCAAAAGTTTCATAAGAACCTAAATCATCAACTTCTGCAAATGTATAATCATCTTTATCTGCGAAAGCTAAAATTTGTGCACCGTCTGCAGCAGAAACAAATTCTCCTTTTGCATTCAATAATTTCAACGCATTCCATTCTTTTGGATTGTGAGAAGCAGTTAAAATAATTCCTCCATCTGCATGTAAATGCGTCACCATAACTTCTACAGTTGGAGTAGTAGATAAACCTAAATCGACAACATTAATTCCTAATCCTTGTAAAGTTGAACAAACTAATTGAGAAACCATTTGTCCAGAAATACGAGCATCACGCCCTACAATTACTTTATATTCTGATTGATTTGATTGATTCTTAAGCCAGGTTCCGTAAGCAGCTGCGAATTTAACAGCGTCTATTGGAGTTAAATTATCTCCCGGTTTTCCTCCGATTGTTCCACGAAAACCTGAAATAGATTTGATTAGAGACATAAATTTTATTTTATAGTGTTACAAATTTACAAATTACAAAAACTTTTCTTACCTTTTTGGAACGATTTTAGTTAAGATTTACTTAACAATTTTTAAAACCATAAAAAATAGTATTAATTATGATGACAACTTCATTTATTATGTTAGGTATCACAGGAGTTTGGAGCTTCTTGGTATACTTAGTGTTCGGTTTAATTTGTGCTGCAATAGCAAAAGCAATAATGCCAGGTAAAGATCCGGGAGGATTTTGGGTAACCGCACTTATTGGTATTATTGGTGCATATTTAGGTGCATATATGCGTACAATTTTAGGAATTTCTCATGATGGAGAAGTAAGTTTTTTCAGTCCATTGGATTGGATTTTTTCAATTTTAGGATCATTATTAATCTTATTTATTTGGAAAAAATTATTAGCTCCAATGTTTAATAAATAATTCATTACAATTATAAAAAAATCCTTTATCAGTCTCTGATAAAGGATTTTTTTTATTCATATTATTTATAAAGGAAGAATGTTTCTTTCGTATTTCTGATTAATCATAATTGCAGAAGCTTCGTAAAAAGCAATAAATCCACAGATGATTCCTGTCCAACCAGCAAAATGTAAAATGCTTTGACTCCCTGTAAAGTTACCTGCTGCCAATAAAAAGAATAATAAGGTTAATGAACCGAATAATAGTTTTCCGACCAAATTGCCTTTTAAGGTTTGTAAAAAGTTGATTAATGTAAATAATCCCCACATTCCTAAATAACATCCCATCGCATTTCCGTCTGGTTTTTCTACGCCAAACATCGGTGCTAACCATGTAAATACAAGAGTTAACCAAAAAGCGCCATAAGACATGAATGCAATACTACCAAAGTTGTTTCCTTTTTTCCATTCCATAACGCCAGCCACAAATTGAGCTCCACCTCCAAAGAAAACACCCATTCCCATAATCATACTATTAACAGGGAAAAAACCTGCATTGTGTATGTTTAATAAAACAGTTGTCATTGCAAAACCAAATAATCCTAAAGGTCCAGGATTTGCTGTTTGATCTTTAATTGAGTAAATATTATTCATGTTATTTATTATTTTGAGACAATAATAATCTGAAAATAATAAATAAAAAAGAATTTATTCATAAAAAGTGTATAACGTACACTATAAAAGTATTTTTAAGTGAATAAAATATTGGTATGTAATAAATTGAATACTTAATTTTTTTATTGTCTTGAATAAATAAAAAATCCGTTAATTATCATTAACGGATTTTTGAATTTGAAATATAGTTTGATTATTTCTTTTTGTTCTTTTGTTGTTGCTCTTGCATTTCTTGAGCTTGTTTCATCATTTCTTGCATTTTCGAAGCAAACTTACCTGTCTTTTTAGGTTTTGTTTTATTTGTTTCGATGATTTGATGAATCTTCGCTTCGTGAATCATATATTTCTTAATATATAACACTATGAAAATATTAATCGCATTGGATACTAAATAATACCAAGATAGACCAGAAGCATAATTGTTAAGGAATACAAAGAAGAAAATTGGCATTACATACATCATGTATTTCATGAATTGCATGTTTGGCATTCCTTCTTGTTGTGGCATTTGGAAGTTATCCATAGATCCAGAAACTTTAAAATAAATCATCATTGCAACAATGTATAATAAAGCGAATACACTTAAGTGACCATTAAGGAATGGAACCCATTCTGGTAATTTGATTAAATCATCGAATGCTGTTAAATCGTCTACGAACCAGAAAGGAACACCTCTCAAGTCGATTAAGTTCGGGAAGAAACGGAATAACGCATAGAAAATAGGAATTTGTAATAATGCTGGTAAACATCCTGCTAATGGATTGATTCCTGCATTACGATAAATTGCCATTGTTTCTTGTTGCTTCTTCATCGCATCTTTCGGATCCTTGTATTTTTCGTTAATTTCATTCAACTCTGGACGAACAACCTTCATCAATGCAGATTGACGGTATTGTTTGTACATAATTGGAGATAAAATCAATTTTACAACGATTGTCATCAAGAAGATTACCCATCCGTAAGTGATTCCTACAGAAGCTAACCATTTGAAAACATTCAAGAAGAAATATTTATTCAACCAACCAAATAATCCCCAACCAAAGTCAATTAAGTTTTGGAATCCTTTGTCGTTGTAATCTTTCAACATTTTATAATCCAATGGAATAAAATCCCATGTGAATTTAGAATTGATTTCACTATTTTTCAACTCTAATTTAGAGTTTAAGTGATAGTGTTTACTATAAGTTAAATCCTCTTTATCAGAGTTTTTAGAACCACCTTTTGTTGTTTTAAACCCTTCATCATTTGATAAAACTGTTGCGAAGAATTGTTGTTTGTTGGCTACCCAAGAAATAGCTTCCTCTTCTTCCCATTCGTCAGAACCAAATAATTCGTATTCGATGTCTTTGTTTCCTTTGAACTGAAAATAAGTATGTGACCAATATTTCTCTTGATCTTTCCCTTTCTCAGTACTGAAACCGTCCATTGTCCACGCTAAATCTACATTTTTCTCAGAAGTGATGTTAGATAAACCTTGCGTTTTAACTTCGAAATCGATACCATAAGAATCTCCTAATGTATAGATGTATTGAATTTGACTATTTTGAGCATTCGCTGTAAACGTCACAATTGTATTGTTCGCATTTTTCTGTACTTGAGGCACAAATACTAAATCCGAAACATTAAGAACAGCTCCTTGTTTTGTTTTGAATGATAAATTGAACTTACTTGATCCATCTTTTATCAAATGTAAAGGATCTTTATGTCCATCTTTTTTGTCATTGTAAGCTGTATATCCAACGATTTGTACGTCAGAAATTTGAGCTCCTTTTGGCGAAAAAGTAACTTTTAATTTATCATTACTAACTTCAACATCTTTTGCTAATGTAGGATCTACAGTTTGAAAAGCTTGTGTTGTAGCTGTTTTATTTAATTGTTCCTGTTTTTTCGCTTGCTCTTGCTTTTGAACTAATTCTTTTTTCTGTGCTTCGACCTCCGCTTCCGAAGGTTTGTTTAGAAAATAGAATACGCCAAAAAGAATTGCAATTAAAATAAAACCAATCGTTTGGTTAAAATCAAATTTTTTCTCTTGTTGCATTTAATAAATCATTTTGTTTATTCAATAAAGAAGCTTCGATAAAACTTATAAATAAAGGATGTGGCGAAGCAACTGTACTTTTATATTCCGGATGGAATTGTACACCTATATAATATGGGTGTTGATTATGTTCTAAAATTTCTACTAATTCTGTTTCAGGATTTTTACCAACTGGAATAAAATTGTTTTCAACAAATTCATCATAAAAATCATTGTTGAATTCGTATCTATGACGATGACGTTCTAAGATTTCGGTTGTGTTGTAAATTTTCTCAATTTTTGAATTAGGAGTTAATTCACATTTCCAATTTCCTAAACGCATTGTTCCTCCTTTGTCCGAAACATCTTTTTGATCTTCCATCAAACTGATAACAGGATAAGGCGTTGTTAAATCCATTTCTGCTGAATCTGCTTTCTCGTAACCTAAAACATTACGCGCAAATTCGATTGCCATAATTTGCATTCCCAAACAAATTCCTAATGTTGGAATATTATTTCTTCGTGCATAATTTGCAGCAATTATTTTACCTAAAATACCACGATCTCCAAAACCTGGCGCGATCAAAATTCCCGAAACTCCTTTCAATTGCTCTCCAACATTGTATTCTGTAATATCGCCAGAATATACCCAACGAACTTTTACATTCGTTTCGCAAGTTGCAGCAGCATGTGTAAATGCTTCTGTAATTGATTTATAAGAATCGTGTAACGAAACGTATTTACCAACTAAAGCAATCTCGATTTCGTTTTTAGGATTTTTATGATTTGATAAGAATTTGTTCCAAACTGTAAAATCTGGTTCTTGATCAGTTGGCAAATCTAAGCCTTTTAAAACAACTTCATCAAAATTTTGTTCATGTAATAAGAATGGAACCTCATAAATTGTGTCTGCATCCATACTTTCAATCACATTTTCTTTGCGAACATTACAGAATAAAGCCAATTTAGCTTTTACATCCTTTGGTAAATGACGCTCTGTACGTGTAACTAAAACATTGGCATGAATACCATTTTCCATTAATGTACGAACAGAATGTTGAGTAGGTTTTGTTTTTAATTCACCCGCAGCAGCTAAATAAGGGACTAATGTTAAGTGAATAACAGAAGAATTGTGTTCTCCTAATTCCCAAGTTAACTGACGGATAGATTCGATATAAGGTAAAGACTCAATATCTCCAACCGTACCTCCAATTTCAGTAATGATGATATCATAATCACCTGTATTACCTAATAATTTGATACGACGTTTGATTTCGTTTGTGATATGAGGAACAACTTGAACTGTTTTTCCTAAATAATCTCCACGACGTTCTTTTTCTATAACTGTTTGATAAATACGACCTGTAGTAACTGAGTTAGCACGAGATGTTGCTCGGTTCAAGAAACGCTCATAATGTCCTAAATCTAAATCGGTCTCTGCACCGTCTTCCGTAACGTAACATTCTCCATGCTCGTAAGGATTAAGTGTTCCTGGGTCTACATTTATATAGGGATCCAATTTCTGAATTGTTACTCTATATCCTCTTGCTTCTAGTAGCATTCCTAATGATGATGCTACGATTCCTTTTCCTAACGACGATGTTACTCCTCCGGTAACGAAAATGTACTTTGGTGCTTTGTTTGTTTCCATTGAATCTTTAAATCAATGGTTGCAAATTTACGAATAAATAATGGGGTAAAAAAAAGTGGGAGTGAAATTTAGAAAAATAAAAATAGGCAAGCGATCTACATCACACCGCTACGACCGTATACCTTTGCTACGTTCCCGTCCTGGAGGATTCAACAGGAGCTGGTTGTGTAGGACTTGCCTGATGCAAAGGTAAGAAAGTTTTGTAAAAATAAAAGTGTTTATTGAAAAAACTTTCTTGTTGCTTAGGTCTGATTGAATTAATAGATTGATTTACAAATAAAAATTAGAACTAAAAAAGTAATTGATATTGTAAAAAATAATTGAAGAAAAGAATTTATGAAGATAAATTCCTTTTTAAATCATACAATTTAATAGAGAAAGAATTACGAGATATAATTATCTTTGCAGAATGATTAGTTTTAATAAAATTTTCAAAAACTCTTTGGTGCTTACAGCAATTACATTAGCATTGTTTTTCGCGCTTTACTTTTATTTTTCTTTAAACGGAACAGTTTCTGTAAAAGATTATTACACTTACAGCTTCATGATTTGCTGTTTTATTGTATTACCTTTGTATGCATTATATTGTTTTTTAATAATTTTCAATTTATCGAAAAATAAAGCAAAAAATCATCAAACTTCAGAAGAATTAATGACTTTCAAAGAAGGTTTTAAAGTTGGTTTCTACACGATTTTCTTTGCAGGAATCATGAGTTTGATTGTTATTTTTGTATTCTTCAATACTTATGGAGAATGGGCACAAGATAGTTTGAAACAAGGGTTATTAGATACTTTTACGTCTAATATGTCTGATCCAAAAGTCGCAAAAGATATCGAAACATTTAGAAATTCGGATGATTATAAAACACTTAATTTATTTACTGTGAAAAACTTCTTCGGATTATCCTCAATTTTCTTATCTTTCTACATCGCAATTGCAGCGATGTTTTCACAATTCTTAAAAAAACGTGTTTTTTAACATATGGATATTTCAGTTGTTGTTCCTTTACTGAACGAACAAGATTCCTTAGAGGAATTATTCTACAGAATCAAAAAAGTCTGTGAACAGAATGATTTTACATTCGAAGTTATTTTCGTTGATGACGGGAGTACAGATGATTCGTGGCAAATTATAGAGTATATTGCCAACTTCAATACAGAAGTGAAAGGAATTAAATTCCGTAAAAATTATGGTAAGTCTCCAGCACTTAGCGCGGCTTTTAAAGAAGTGAAAGGTGATGTTGTGATTACTATGGATGCAGATTTACAAGATTTTCCTGAGGAAATACCGTCGTTATACAAAATGCTGAAAAACCAAAAAGCAGATATTGTTTCGGGTTGGAAAGAAAATCGTCAAGATAATAAATTGACAAAAAATCTTCCTTCGAAATTATTCAATGGTGTAGCACGTAAAACCTCTGGTGTAAAATTGCACGATTTTAACTGTGGTTTGAAAGCTTATCGTTGGGAAGTAACGCAAAATATCGAATTGTATGGTGATATGCACCGTTATATTCCTGTTTTAGCGAAAAATGCGGGATATTCGAAAATTATTGAGAAAAAAGTAAAACATCAAGCGCGTAAATATGGTGTTTCAAAATTTGGAGCAAATCGTTTTGTAAATGGTTTCTTGGATTTGATTACACTTTTCTTTGCGTCAAGGTTTGGGAATAAACCAATGCATATTTTCGGTTTATTGGGTACATTGATGTTTATTTTAGGGTTTTTCGCTTCATTTTATTTAGGAATCGAGAAATTATATAAAGTTTATATTTCCCATACACCAGCCAGATTAATCACAGATAGTCCTTATTTTTATATTTCGTTAGTTTTTATGATTTTAGGAACGCAATTATTTTTGGCGGGATTTTTGGGCGAGTTAATTGTTCGCAATAATCGCGAAAAACAATTGTATTTAGTTCAAAAAGAATTGAATTTAAACTAATTAAATAACCAACTACTATGAAGAAAATATTTTTATTAGGATTTTTAGGTTTAGTTGCAACTTCGTGTTCATCATCAATTGATGGAGAAGGTGCTGCAACGGCTCAAAAAGAATATACAGCTGATAATATCAAAGATTTGAGCGTTTCGTGTAATTGTAATGTTATTTTAGTTCCAGGAAATAAATCTGGAGTTAAAGTAGAATCGCATCAAAATATTATTGATAATTTAGAAGTTGAAGCAAAAAATAATGCGGTTACAATCAAAGAAAAATCAAATGTAGACCATTATAGTGCCTATGATTTGTACGTTTATGTGACACGAGATTTAGAAAAGATTGATGCAAATAAACAAACTTCTTTGACTACTTCTGGAACATTGAATGTTGATGAATTGACTATCTCTGCGAAAGATCAAGCGAGAATTAATCAAACTTTTTTGATTACAAACAACTTTGATTTGAAAGCAGATGATCAATCTAATATTATGTTAGAAGGAACTGCTGGAACTATGAAAGTGAAAGCTTATGGCGAAGCACAATTGAATTTATTCAAATACGAGGTCAATGAAGCTAATTTCACAACAGATGATAACGCTTTATTAGACATCAATGCACGCCAAACCTTATATGGTTCTGCAAAAGGAAACTCAATTGTAAATTTTATGGGCGATCCTAATAAGGATACAAAAATTGCCGACCGCGCCCAAGTATTAAAAAAATAAAAGATAAGAATGACTTCAAGTTTAGATAATGCTAAATTATGGCTTTCTGACGCTTATGATGCGGAAACAAGAAAAGCTGTTCAAGATTTAATTGATAATAATCCAACCGAATTAGACGATTCTTTTTATAAAAACCTTGAGTTTGGAACAGGAGGAATGCGTGGTATAATGGGTGTTGGAACAAATCGTTTAAACAAATATACACTTGGTGCAGCAACGCAAGGTTTAGCAAATTATATTAATCAACAATTTCCGAATAAAGAGAAAAAAGTTGCGATTGCATACGATGTTCGTCACAATTCGGATACGTTTGCAAAAATGGTTACCGATGTTTTGACTGCGAATGGAATCAACGTTTATTTGTTTGAATCTTTTCGCCCAACGCCAGAATTGTCTTTTACAGTTCGTCATTTAGGTTGTGATGCTGGAATTGTGTTGACAGCTTCCCACAATCCTCCGATTTACAATGGTTACAAAGTTTATTGGAATGATGGAGCGCAAATTGTTCCGCCACAAGATGGAGAAATTATTAATGAAGTAAATAATGTAAAAGTAGAAGAAATCAAATTTCAAGGTAACGATGCATTGTTAACGTATATAGGTAAAGAAATTGATGAAGCTTTTATTGATGCATGTGTAGCGAACGGAAGTTTTACACAAGATGGTAAGGAAGATATAAAAATTGTTTTTACTTCTATTCACGGAACTGCCGTTGCAATTACGCCAAAAGCTTTTGATAAAGCTGGTTTTACTCAAGTTCATCAAGTTGCTGAACAAGCAATTCCAAGTGGAGATTTCCCAACAGTAAAATCGCCAAATCCAGAAGAACCAGAGGCTTTGACTATGGCAGTTACTTTAGCGAATGAAATTGGTGCTGATGTTGTGATTGGAACAGATCCTGATGCGGATCGTGTAGGTGTTGCAACGCGTAACAATGAAGGTGAAATTGTTTTATTAAATGGTAACCAAATGAATACTGTTTTGGCTTATTATTTATTAGAAAAATGGCAAAAATCGGGGAAATTAGTTGGAAATGAATTTATCGGATCGACAATCGTAACGTCTGATATTTTCTATGATATTGCTGCGAAATTCAATGTTGATTGTAAAGTAGGATTAACAGGTTTCAAATGGATTGCTGATATGATTCGCAAATTCGAAGGCAAAGAAAGTTTTGTTGGAGGAGGAGAAGAATCATTCGGATTTATGGTTGGAGACTTTATCCGTGATAAAGATTCTGTTACAACAGCTTTATTGGTTTCTGAAATTGCTGCTGTACAAAAAGCAAAAGGAAGTTCTCTGTACAATAAATTAATGGAAATCTATCTTGAAATCGGAAAAGCATATCAAGAAGATTTAATTAGTATTGTAAAACCTGGAAAAGAAGGTGCAGAGTTAATTGCTAAAATGATGGTTGAATTTAGATCAAATCCTCCAAAAGAATTAGCAGGATCTAAAGTTGTTCGTGTAAAAGATTTTCAATCTTCTATCGACAAAGATTTAATTTCTGGTGAAGAAAAAGCGATTGAGATACCAAAGTCAAATGTATTGATTTTCTATACAGAGGATGGAAGTAAAGTAGCTTGTCGTCCTTCTGGAACAGAACCAAAGATTAAATATTATTTCTCTGTAAATGCTTCACTTTCTAACAAAGAAGATTATCCAGCTGTTCAACAAACGTTGTTAGCGAAAATCGATTTATTGAAAGAAGATTTTAGCAAATAATCATTCAAGAATAAATATTAAAATAAATAGAAAATGGCCGTCAATTTTGACAGCCATTTTTTTATATGATTAAATTTTAATGTTAGAAAAACATTGAAAATAGATAATAAAATCCTGTTGCAATAAGTGCAGAAACTGGAATTGTCAAAATCCAAGCCCATAATAAACTAATTGTAACTCCCCAACGAACAGCAGAAACTCTTTTTACCATTCCAACACCAATAATAGAACCCGTAATCACGTGAGTTGTAGAAACTGGCATTTTGATATGTTCAGTAAAAAATAATGTAATAGCTGAAGCTGTTTGCGCTGTGAAACCTTCGATAGGAGTAATTTTTGTAATTTTATTTCCCATCGTTTTTAAGATTTTCATTCCGCCACCTAAAGTTCCTAAAGCAATTGCCGAGAAACACATAATCGGAACCCAATCATGAATATCAGTACTACTTGTTGTGATGAACCAATGTTTCCAATTGAAAACATCATTCAAAATCCAATCATTCATATCAGTATTAACAATCGCAGTTTGATTGGCAAGTAAAGCAAATGTGATTACTCCCATTACTTTTTGAGAATCATTCAAACCATGACCAATACTCAACATGGCAGATGAAACCAATTGCAATTTCTTGAACCAAGCATCTGCTTTATGCGGTTTTGCATTTCGACAAAGATTCAGCGTGATGATGTAAATAACATTACCAGCGACTAAACCAATAATTGGCGCGACCAAAATGAAAGCGATAATCGTTAAGATAATTGTACTATTAATCGCAGAAAAATCATAACCTGTCGCAGCTAATGCACCTCCAGCTAATCCTCCAATCAATGTGTGAGATGAGGAAGAAGGGATTCCTAATTTCCAAGTTAAAATATTCCAAGTAATAGCGGCAGAAAGTGCTGCCATAACAACTACAGATGGATTAGAGCCAAATGCGACAACAACATCTTCTTTGATAATTTTAGCGATTGTGTCTGCAACTCCGAATTCTCCAATGATAAATTTGGCAATGAAAAAAGCAACAAAATTGAAAAATGCAGCCCAAATAACAGCCTGAATTGGAGTTAAAACCTTTGTAGTAACAACGGTTGCAATAGAGTTTGCGGCATCGTGAAAACCATTTAAGAAATCAAATAAAATGGCTAAACCGATAATGATAAATAATACAGTTAATTGCATGGCGCAAATTTAAAACTTTCTTAAACTTATCATTTATCAATTTCGAAAATTATTTCAAAAATAAAAAAGGAGCTTAATTTAAGCTCCTTTAGAAATGATATTTTAAATAAATAACGTTACAACATAATAGATTAATGCAGCTAATAATGCTGAGACAGGAATAGTAAGTATCCACGCCCAAAGTAAACTAATTGTTACTCCCCAACGAACTGCAGAAACACGTTTCGTTAAACCTACACCAATAATAGAACCAGTAATTGTATGTGTTGTAGAAACTGGAATCCCGAAATGTTCAGAAATATAAAGCGTCATTGCTCCAGATGTTTCAGCAACTACACCTTCTAATGGCGTTACTTTTGTGATTTTAGAACCCATTGTTTTGATGATTTTCCATCCACCACCCATTGTACCTAATGCGATAACGATGAAAGATGTAATGGGAACCCATCCCCAATGTTCTACAAAATATTGAAATTTATCTTCAGCTTTTAAATATTCAGGATCAAAATCTACATTCATATGGTAAAAAATAACCGCAGCACCAATAATTCCCATTACTTTTTGCGCATCATTCATACCGTGTCCTAAAGAGAAAAGAGCAGAAGAAACTAATTGCAATTTCTTGAACCACCATTCTGCTTTTGCAGGTTTGGCTCTTTTGCAAATGTGAAGCGTGATGATGGTTAATATCGAGGCGATAATCATACCAATTAATGGTGCTAATACGATAAAGCAAATAATTGGAATTACTTTTTTGTAAACAATTACATCTTCTCCACCAGCAGAAAAACCACCGGCGTGAGCTAATGCAGCTCCAATGAAACCACCAATTAATGTATGAGAAGAAGAAGAAGGAATACCAAACTTCCATGTTAATAAGTTCCAAGAAATTGCAGCGATAATTCCAGCTAAAATAACTTCTAGTGTAATAAAATGCTCGTTAACCGACTTTGCAATAGTGTTACCAATCTTAAATTCTCCAATCCAATAAACTGAAATAAAGTAAGCAGCAAAGTTGAATGCGGCAGCCCAAAGTACAGCTTGAAAAGGCGTTAAAACCTTAGTTGCAACAATTGTAGCAATTGAGTTTGCGGCGTCGTGAAAACCATTAATATAATCAAAAACAAAAGCTAAGACGATAATAGTAATCAATAACATTCCTGGCGTAGACGATAACATGCTCGAAAACGCTGAAAAAAAATCTGTCATAATCTTTTAGATTAAGTTTTGGTTATGAATGTTTTACCGCTACAGCTTCCAATACGTTAGCAACACTTTTACACTTGTCTGTTGCAGATTCTAATGAAGATAAAACCTCCTTATACTTGATGATATTTTTAACATCAGTTTCGTTTTCGAAAATTTCCTGAACTGCTTTATCAAAAATACGATCCGATTTATTTTCTAATTTATTGATTCGTTCACATATTTCGTAAATACGATTTACGTTTCTCAAATCTTTCAATTGCTCAATTCCCTCTCCGATTAATTGACAAGCCTCTAAGTTAACAGCTGTAATTTTGCGGATAGATTTTGTAATTTTATCTACTTGATAAATATTGATACGATTCGCTGCTCCATTTAAATTATCTGCAACATAATCGATAGATTTTACTAATTGATAAATATCTTCTCTGTCAAAAGGTGTGATAAAGTTTTTGCTTAACTCTAAATTTGTTTTTTGAGTAAGATATTCAATTTTGCTTTCTATCTTAGAAATTTGCGCGATGTAATCTTCGCGTTCTTCAACTGGAGCGTTTACACATTCATGTAACAATTCAGCTAATTTGATTAAACTTTTTGAAGCTTCCTCGAACAAAGGATAGAATACTTTATCCTTCGGAGTAAATAATTTAAAAAATGAGTTTACCGACATTCAATAATGTTTTGAAGTGCAAAATTAATTTTTCTAATGTAAAATTAACATTAAATAAATATTATACGAACGTTTTTATTAAAATATATTCATAACCCTTATTTCATTTGTCTTATCTTGTATCTAATCGTTGTACAAGCTACTAAAAAGCAGTAACTTGTATTTACTACACACACACTTCACTCCACACCTTTAACTCAACTTACGCTCCCCTTTTAGAACTCTTACCTCGTTTCTATCTTCACAGTCAGCATTTTTTATTTCAGATACTACCGCCCCGTTTATCTCACTTGGTATTAGTTGCCCTAACTCTGACTTCACACTACATGCGTCTTTCTACTCAATCTCTCCTTTT
>NZ_DICC01000016.1:0-11891 GCF_002415215.1 Empedobacter sp. UBA5036 | reverse complement strand
AATGGGTTTAATTATTCCAGGTTCACTGTAAATTTCATTGACTGTTTTGACTTTGTTTTGTTCTGCTAAAATCTTGACAATTTGAACTTCTGTTAAATTGCTCTGTTTCATCGTTATCTCTAAGTTAATAAACTATATTTTTAAACTGTCTGGTTTTTAGGTAAGATTACAATCCAATCTATTGTTTTCCACGTCATGGCATTCTTTGTCATGTTTATGTTTACATGGATTGTGAGTTCTATTTTGTTTGCGCTTTTGAATTATGGTATAACAATGAGTTTCCAAGATATTTTGGCCTCTTTAACATTAACTGCTTCCACTTTAGGAAACGTAGGTCCGGGAATTGGCGAATTTGGTCCGGGTACTTCAATGAATTCTTTAACGGATAGTGCAAAATTATTATGTTGTTTTTTAATGGTTTTGGGACGATTAGAGCTTTATACAATCTTAATTTTATTTACGCCTGCTTTCTGGAAAAATAATTAATGGGATGCTTCTAAAATTACTTTCTGAATGATTTCTTCGGTTTGATCTGGGAAATCTTTCTCAATAATTTTATTCGAATCCACCCAACGTTGCAATTGTGTTACATTCAAATCATATGAATAATCAACGCCAATCATTTTTAAAGCTTCGCAATTACATAATTGTTCGTATTGACCTTTAATCGGAATCACAAAAAGCTTCTTTTTAAGATAAATACTTTCGGCAGGCAATTCGAAACCAGCACCGCACAAAACTCCTTTACAATTTTCTAAAGTTCTAGTAAAAAGACGTTCATCAATTGGATAAATTTGAACATTAAATTGACGCGTAACATCTTTCACAAAAGGTGAAAAAACTTTCCATTTTGAATCTTTAATCAGTGATAATTTCTCCATAATTTCTGTTGGATGAAAACTTGGTAAATACACCAAATAGTAATCTTTTCGTTTTGGACGCAATGCTCTAATTTTATCTCGAATGATTGGTAAAAAAATAGCATCATTATATTCTTCGAAATGAAAACCGTAATACTTAGAAGTTGGTGCGTAATATTTTAAAATCGTTTCGCCCGTTTTATTTTTCACTGTTGGTGTTTCATCAAATAAAAATGAAGCTTGATGACTCAAACCAACAATATTTATCTTTTTCTTTCGAGCTGCATGTGCCGTAATTGGCTCAAAATCATTAATAATTAAATCATATTTTTCAATTGGAAAATGATTCACTTCATTCCAAAAAGATTTAAAACTATTCTCCTTAAAAATTCGTTTATACGAAACTTTCCCAAGCTGATTATAAAACAACGACAAGCCATTGTGATGTTTAAATTGATAATTTTCGAGTTGTAATTGTGAATTAGAACCACTCACAAAAACATTCAAATCTCCATATTCTTCAAGGATTGGTAACATTTTTTGCGCACGAGCCAAATGTCCATTTCCTGTTCCTTGCAAAGCGTATAAAATTTTCATTTATTTTTTATTGAGAATTGAAACAATCAGTTCATCTAACGAATAATTGAACTCGATTTCTTCTAAATTTTGCATCAAAGTATGTTTATGTTCTTCAAAATAAAACACTGACCAATTTCCGTCTACACATTCTAAAGCAGATAAATTCTCAATCCAATCCCCCGAATTCATATAAACACAAATTCCTTTATCCGTTTTTACTTTTCGCAATTGTGGTTGATGAATATGTCCACAAACTACATAATCATATTCATTTTCGATCGCTAATTCGGCAGCAGTTTGTTCAAAATCATTGATATGCTTCACCGCTTTTTTCACTGAATTTTTAATCTTTTGAGATAACGAATAACGTTCTCTTCCAAAAAACTCTAAACATTTATTGATAAAATAATTCAACTGAATTAATTTATCATAACCCCAACCACCTAATTTCGCAATCCATTTCGAATGTTGAATCGATGCATCAAACACATCTCCATGAAAAATCCAAGCGACTTTATCATTTTGTTTCAACATATATTTATCCGTTAAAAGAATATTTCCAAAACGCATTGTGGTAAATTTACGTAACAATTCGTCATGATTTCCTGTTATATAAACGATTGGAATTCCTTGTTCTGAAAGATTTAACAAATAACTAATAATTTGAAGATGCGTTTCTGGGAAATAACTTTTCTTAAAATTCCAAATATCCACAATATCACCATTGAGAATAATTTTTTTTGGATTGATTGACTGTAGATAAGCTAACAGCTCTTGTGCTTTGCAACCAAAAGTTCCTAAATGCACATCCGAAATAACAACAACATCAAGATTACGCTTCATTGATTTTTATTTAAATTTCGAAATCAAATATTACTTAAACGTTTTTTTAATCTTATGAAATCTTTATAAATTTGAGTCTAAATTGTAAAGTTATGAGCGAATTGAAATTCAAAACAAATATAAATTGTGACAGCTGTATCAAATCTGTAAAACCTTTTTTGGACGAAGCTGTAGGTAAAGACAATTGGAAAGTTGATACTTCTGATGAACGAAAAGTACTGACTGTGACAACAACCGAAGATGAAGAAGAAGTTGTAGAAGCTGTGACAGATGCAGGTTTTAAGATTCAGAAATTAGAAGAATAAATAAAAGCGATTCAGTAAACTGAATCGCTTTTTTGTTAGATTAACAATATATTCTTTCTTATTTTTTTACTACTTTTTGAGTAGAAGATTTTCCGTTAGAAGTAGTTTTAACTACATACGTCCCTTTAACTAATGAAGAAACATCTACATTTTGAACACCTTTAACTTCGAAAGATTTTACCAATTGTCCGTTAATATTGTAAACTTCTACAATTGTTTTATCTTTTACATTGAAAGAAGCTGTATTTGTCCATAATGTATTAGAAACTGCTTTAGTTAATGTTAAATTATCTGTACTCAAATTTGTACAAACATTTGCAGCCGTTTGTCCATTTCTAGGAGCAGCAGCAGCTACGTCAAAATCATTCTTATTATCATTTGTATCTTGACATCCTTTTAACTTTCTTTGAGCAGAATCAGTATTAGATAAAGCCGCAGTAGGACCAGATCCTTCATATTCATTAGACGTTCCAAAACCTACAAAATCAACGATATCTTTATCTGTTACATCAGTTATTGGATCAACATTAGATACAAGTGCTACTTTACCGTTCATGGCTCCTAATGCAAGAGCTGTAGCAGGAATTTGGTCTGGAGTTGGCAATGCATCTGTTCCACTATTACCTTTAGCTTGTTGAATTAAATAATATTTACCTGGCTGAATTGTAATATCTGCTAATACTTGTGTATTAGCTGCACTAACATTACCTGTAGCAGAAGCATATTGAAGTGAATGACCTTTTAATGTAACAGCTTAAGAGCCTCTATTAAACAACTCAATAAAATCATGCGTATATTTTGCGCCCGAATTTCCTCCTCCACCATAAACTTGACTAATCACAACTTGTCCAAATGATAAAGAAGATAATGCAGTAATTACTACTAAAGAATAAAATTTTTTCATATTATATCTGTTTTTAAATTATTATTATAAAGATAGTTAAAAAACAAATTCAATATACATAACGCAAAAAATTAACGATTTGGTAAAATAAAAAAGCAGCCAAAAGGCTGCTTCAACTATAAATTTTAAATTTATTTCTTAGATATGAATTGCATGTCCATATGCATCTTCTACCGCTTCCATAATAGCTTCTGCCATTGTAGGGTGCGCGTGAACAGATTTCATAATTTCATGTGCAGTAGTTTCTAATTTACGGGCTACAACTGCTTCTGCAATCATTTCAGTAACTCCATCACCAATCATGTGACATCCTAACCATTCACCATATTTCGCATCAAAAACTACTTTTACAAAACCATCAGCAGCTCCGTTTGCAACAGCTTTACCGTTTGCAGAGAATGGGAATTTTCCTACTTTTACTTCGTATCCAGCTTCTTTAGCTTTTGCTTCTGTTAATCCTACAGATGCAATTTCTGGAGAACAATAAGTACAACCTGGGATGTTTCCGTAGTCGATTGGTTCTACTTTTTCACCAGCAATATGCTCAACACATAAAATACCTTGTGCAGATGCTAAGTGAGCTAAATCTGCTCCTTTTACAACATCACCAATTGCATAATATCCTTTTACAGATGTTTCACAAAAATCATTGATAACTATTTTACCTCTTTCAGTTGCAATACCAACTTCTTCAAGACCAATATTTTCTGTATTTGGAACAACTCCTGCTGCTGATAAAACAACTTCAGCTTCGATGATTTCTTCACCTTTAGCAGTTTTAATTGTTGCTTTTACTAAATCTCCAGTTGTATCAACTCCTGTAACTTCTGCATTTGTTAAGATATTGATTCCAGATTTTTTAAGAGATAGTTGTAATTGTTTCGAAATATCTTCATCTTCAACATTTACAATGCGTGGTAAAAACTCTACAATTGTCACTTTTGTTCCTAATGTATTGTAGAAATGAGCAAACTCAACTCCAATCGCTCCAGAACCTACAACAATCATTGATTTTGGTTGCTTTTCCATTGCTAATGCACCACGGTAACCAATTACTTTTTTACCATCTTGTGGTAATGCAGGTAATTCGCGAGAACGTGCACCTGTTGCAATAATTATATTTTCTGAAGATAATTCACTAACAGAACCATCTGCTGCAGTAACTTTTACTTTTTTTCCTGGTAAAACTTTTGCTTCACCTTGAATTACTTCAATTTTGTTCTTCTTCATTAAGAATTGAACACCTTTACTCATACGATCCGCCACTCCTCTACTACGAGAAACAACATTTCCAAATTCGAATGAAATATCTGAAGGTAAGTTAATTCCAAAATCTTCTGCATGATTTAAGTATTTGAATACTTGAGCAGATTTTAATAAAGCTTTTGTAGGAATACATCCCCAGTTAAGGCAGATTCCACCTAATTCAGCTTTTTCTACGATTGCTACTTTTTTACCTAATTGTGCTGCTCTAATTGCTGCAACGTATCCTCCAGGACCACTTCCAATAACTATAATGTCGTAACTCATTTTTTCCATAATTTGAATGCTAATTTAATAATTATAACCCGAAAAAAAAGGAATTCCTTAAAATAGATTAAAATTTCTTACTTTTGCACTGTGAAAATATTCTTTGAAAATTACGCTGACGACTTACAGGTCGAAACTGAATTACCTTTAGAAGGTAGTTTATCACAAGCTATTGAGATTTTTCATAACCTACCTGATTATGACGGAAGTTATATTGGTTTGATGAATCAAGATGGGAATACTGTTCAGATTTCGAAATATGATCGATTTTTATTTTTAGTAGAAATCCCTGTTTACCAAGAACAAGCTTCATATTCAGTATTATTTACTTATTTTCAAGTAATGCAATTATTAGAAGATTTATACAAAGGATTTGATCCTTATAACATAAAAGGATTGAAATTTGAACAGTATTTAACAAAAAAAGCAACGAAATAATCGTTGCTTTTTTATTTTTATATTATTTAGATTTTACTGCCAAATATATTTCTCACCTAAACTTAACGTTGATTTCATCACATATTTTCCTTCCTCATTTTTTTCAGTTAATACTAAAATAGGATAATATTCACCTGCGGGAACCAATTTTGTGATATTTGTAGTAAAATTTAGCTTTTCAATTTTAGTAAAAGCAGAAATTGGTGAAACATCTAGATTTAGAAGTTCAAATCCATCTATTTCTTTAATTCCTGTTATATTTTGATTTGAAAAATATACCATTAATTTTAAGTCATTTGTAGGTTTATAATCTAAATTCTGTATAGAATTATCAACTCCACCAATTGTAACCATCAACGAATTGAAATCAATTTCTAATTTCCAACCTCCAACTAATTTTAGTTTTTTATTTACATTCGCTATGTTCAAAGAACTTTCTACAGGTGTATATATATCAGATAAAGTAGCGTCTATATTCTTTGTAGAAGCTAAAGTATTAGCATCTGTAACCTGAGGTAATTCTACATTCTTTACAACTTTATCAATTAAAATATTATTAGATTCTAAAGAAATTTTACTACTCAAAACTTTATAATTCAAAATAGAACCTGATTCTTTTTCTTTCAATAACAAAACTGGTGTATAATCTCCTTGTGCTAATGTTTGAAGATCTGAAGCTTTAAAAGTAACAATAACGTTATTGAAACTTGTTCCATTTCCTTCTAACTGCCCTAATTGTGCGTTTGTATTGATTTTATTCGGTAAATTATATAAATCTACAGATGTTTTTGATGGAGCAAAATATAAATCAAGAAATAAAGTCTGACTTGTTTTGTTTGAATAATTTGTCAATTTTCCTCCAGATATTTTATAGTTAGATGTATTTCCATCATTCGAAATTTTCCATACTCCTTGAAAAGAATAGTCTTTATTTATCGTAGTCGGTAAATTAATAATGTTTATACCATTTTGTTGAGCTGTAACAAAACTACTCATTATAATAGTTGCAGTAAAAAATAATTTAGTAAAAATATTCATAGGTTATATTTTAAGCTTTCCTATAAAAGTAAGAATTTAATTTACAAAAAGTGTTTAAAATTGGATATTTTAAAATTTATATACAAACTATTAATTTTTGATTAATTAATTTTACGTCGAATTATAGAATTATGACTAAAATATCACCAAAAGATACAGACCAGTTTGACAATTTTGTTCACAAAGAAACAACAACATTTGAAGATTTAACTGTTTTCGATCGCAACAATTTGGCACCAATATCTATTGATAATCAATTTGGTTTAATAGATAAAGAAGGAAATGTAATTATTCCTTTTCAATATCAAAAACTTGTGCTCACAACTGTTAATGCCTATAGCGCGCAAAAGGAGAATAAGTGGGGTATTATCACAAAATCTAACCAGATTTTGATTCCGTTCGAATATGATTTAACAAGTGATTTTATTGAAAATATTTGTGCTGTAAAAAAAGATGGAAAATGGGGTTTTATTGATTTATTAAATCAAGTTGTGATCCCATTCGAATATGATGGTTGTACAGATTTTAGAGCTGGTTTAGCTGGAGTTGAAAAAGATGGAAAATGGGGAATGATTGATAAAAACAATCAGTTAATTATAGATTATCAATACGAATATTTAACGCCAGTCGATCAAAATTTTGCCACTTTTGGAGAAGCTACTTCACTAAAAATTGAGCGTCCAGATATATTAGCTTATTTTCCATATTTCTTATCAAAAGAGAATTATTTGATGCATTTTGGTGTAATTTCAACCAAAAACGAACAAATTTTAGGTCCAATTTCTGAATTACCAATTTTAGAAAGTTTCGAGAATCAAGCTGTTATTCGTCAAAATTATCAATTAGGTTACTTAAAAAATGGAAAAGATTTTGTGAAATTTGAACAATTTACAATCGATCCGTACGAAGAAAAAATCTTAATACAATTAGGAGTAATGAAATAAAAAAAGAGCTTTTCTCAAAGCTCTTTTTTTATTATCTATTGTTTTGGTTTATACTGCATATGTTCATGATTTTCGCTCATCAACATTTTTTCCCCAACCACTTCAAAACCTTTTCTTTCGTACAATTTCTTTGCATTCGGGTTTGTAAAATCGACCAATAAACCTAAAGTTTTGCCTTGCTTATTTCCTATTCCATCAATCAAATAATCCAATATTTTAGAACCTATTCCTTTTCCTCTAAAATCTTCAGAAACTGCAATTGTGTCAATATATATTTCACCTGCTTGTGTTTCATCTTGCGGATGAATAATTTGGTTATAATCATTTTTCAATAATTCTAGAACTGGTTTTCGAAGTTCTTCTAATTTTCCTCCATCATAAAAAGTTGTTGTTCCAGCAAATTGATTATCATATTCTACAACAACTGTATTTTGATAACTATATTGATTTTCTTCTTGTTCAATTAATTTTTTCAAGAATAAAACTCCTTCTTCATAATCTGTTTTTCCAATAAAATCATAAACGATTTTATCCATCGCTAACATCATCAATCTTGCAATTGATAACGCATCTGTCTTTGTTGCTTCTCTAAAATTTAACATAAAAAATAGCCTTGAGATTTCTCAAGGCTAAGTTAGCAATAATTATTTTGAAATTATTTCGCTTTTAATTTATCTAACGTATTGTTATATCCTTCTTTTGCTTTTTCTCCAGCTTCTTTCGCTTCTGCTTTCACATCTTTTGCAGCTGCATTGATATCAGCTTTTGCATCTTTTGCAACAGTTTTAATATCTTCTTTTGCTTGATTAGCTTTTGCATCTACTTTATCTACAGTATTATTCACTCCATCTTTTACATCTTGCGCAGCATTATTTACAGCAGCTTTTGCATCAATCCACGCTTTATTAGCATCGTCATAAGCTTTTTGTGCAGCTTCTGTTGCAGCTTTATCACCTTTCGCTTTTGCTTCATCTAAAGCTTTTTTTGCTTCGTCTACTTTCGCTTTTGCATCAGTTTCTGATAATGTAGTTGTTGTAGTTGTCGTTTCTTTGATAACAGCCGTAGAATCATTAGCTAATGAATCTACAGTTACATTAGTTTCAGTTGTTTTTGAAGTTTCTTGTTTACAAGAAGTAGCAAATGATAATGAAGCAACTGCCACTAATACAAATAATTTTTTCATAGTTGTTTATTTAATTGTTTTAATAATAGAATCAATTCTAACAATTTTAATACCAAATTGCGAACGATTATTGAATTAAAATTAAATCTTTTCAGAAAATAAAACAAGATTCTTATAGATAATTATTGATTAGAAGCACTTAGCATACGATCATTTCCAGAAATATCTTTATGAATGATTACATTTTGATAAAATTTTTGAAATAATTGTTTTGTCTCTTTTCCTAAATATTGATTGATTTCACAATAAATTTTACCATTCTCTTTCAAATGATTTTTAGCAAAATCTATTACTCGTTCATAAAAAATTAAAGCATCATCATTTTCAACAAAAAGCGCCAAATGAGGTTCAAAATTCAAAACATTTTGATGCATTTCTTTTTTTTCAAGATTTCGGATATAAGGTGGATTTGAAATAATTACATCAAATTTATGGTTTAATTGAATGTCTTCCAGTAAATTATTGTGATAAAAATTTATATTAACTTTTAAATTTTCAGCATTTGATTGTGCTATTTTCAATGCATTTTCAGAAATATCTAATGCTGAAACATTTGCATTTGGAAATAATTTTGCCAACGAAATAGGAATACATCCTGTTCCTGTTCCTAAATCAATCATAGAAATATCTTGATTTTGAGCATAATCATTTCTAATTAATTCAACCAATTCTTCCGTTTCTGGACGAGGAATTAATGTATGTTCATTCACAAAAAAGAAATCGTTATAGAAAAAAGCTTTTCCAGTAATATGTTGTATCGGTTGACCTTTTTTTAATTGTTCTAAATCTGATAAAATTTCAGTCGTTAATTCAATTTCATCTCGGCTAGATAAATCAAGATTCAACTTATCTTCTACATAAATCATGAAAATATGAGAAGCTTCTTCTTTATCATATAGTAATTGCAATTTATCTAAAAACAATTGTTTTAGCTCAACTAAAGTCATTCTGTTAAATTTTTGTAAAGTTAGATTTTATTAATTGAAAGTGCACGATTCTTGATTTCTAAAAAGTAACCAAAAAATAAATCACAATGAAAATGAATAAATTATTATGTGCTGTTACGATGTTATTTATTAGTCACCTTTCTTTTGCACAGATAGAAATTGATGGAAATAATAAAAAACTAACGTTAGATTGTAAGGGACAAAAAGTAGAAGTTGGTGGAAGTGGACATGTGATCAATTTGAAAGGAGATTGTACTAAAGTTGAGATCATGGGAACAAATAATACAATATCTGTTAATGGATTAACTTCTGCTGAATTAGCTGGCGAAGGAAATACATTATATTATCGTAAAGCTTTATCTAAAAATGGTAAATTACCTCAAATAATTGAGGGAAACAACAATACAATTATCAAAAAGCAGTAAAAATCTTTTCATTTATTATGTCTTTAATAGTTAGAATCTCTTTCTTAATTGTATTATTAAAGAAAGGGATTCTTTATTTCTTAACATTTCCTTATTTTTTTTTCAAATTGGTTCCTAGCTGATTATAAATAAAATGTATTAATTAACTTGTCTAAACAACAAAATATCAATTAACACAAATTATTTATGAAAAAAAATTACTTCCTACTAAGTATGATTTTACTTGGTATAGATTCTTTTGCGCAGGAATACAAAATGCCCGTTTCTAGTGTTACTTCTAAACAAGAGGCACAAAGTGGTAATGAAGCTACTTTTAGCGCAGATGGTATATTAACGACAATGTACCATTCTAAATGGAATCAAAATGGAATCCCAGATCAATTAGATTTTAGTTTCAACAGTCAAGTTAAATCTATAAAATCCCTTGCCTATTTTCCAAGGCAAACAGGTACTAATGGAATTTGGACAAATGTTGAAATTTTATATTCAACTAAAGGTGATCCAACAAATTTCAAAACAGCGACTACGAGTGCTATAACATGGGCTGGAGATTCTACATCTAAAAAATTTGATTTTGATAAAGAAATTATCAATCCAGCAGTCATTAGAATAAAAGTGAATGCTGCTCTAGGAAATTTCTCGAGTGCTGCGGAATTTGAGTTTTACTCGTCTGATCAAATTACTCCAATAGCTTCGGAGTGTGTAATACAAACAAATGAGTTCTCAAACTATAAGGATATGAAAGTTTCTCCATTAGTTACAGGTTCGTCAGCATCAAGTTTTCAAACAGGGGAAAACATAGAGCAATCATTTGATGGAGATTACAATACGCTTTATCATTCTAACTACAATTCTACTGAAAAAACTTTCCCTATTTCATTAATTTATGCTTTTGATGGAAACACACCATTAGATTATATGATCTATTATCCAAGAAATGATGGTGGAGTAAATGGTTTATTAGGAAAAGTAAAAGTTAGTTACAATACTATAGCTGACCCTACTTATATTGAAATTTCTACACAAGATTTTACGCAAACAAATGATGTAAGAAATATATCTTTTCCATCACAAATAAAACCTTCTTCTATCAAATTAGAAATTTTAGATGGCAAAGGAAATTTTGCAAGTGTTGCCAAGATGGAATTTTATCAAAAAAATTCAAACAAGTTTGATCAGAAAAAGTATTCAACAATTTTTAAAGATGATTTATTCTCAGAATTAAATTCAGGCGTAAATCAACAAACAATTGATGGAATTACTACATCTCCTTTTGTTAAATCTTTAGCACAATGTTTATTAGATAATAAATACAAAAAAATAGATCGTGTTAACGAACATAAAGCATATAAAACAATAGCTTCTATCAATAAAGAATACAAAATTGGAAATTACAATGCTTACGAAAATCCAACAGGAATAGTTTTTTCGGAAAAAACAACTAGCGTTATGTTTGTAAGTGGTATTCCTTCTGGTGAAAGTGTATATTTACGTGTTAGAGATTCTGCTAACGAAGCAAATGTAACTGATATCTCCTACCCTTTATCAAATGGAATAAATGCTATTGAAATGAAAAATAATGGATTAGGATATATTTCTTATTATTCTGATTCTAATAATCTACCAAATATAAAATTAAATGTGTAATGTTCTCTAAAAAACGGAACGTTTATAAATATTGTTTATTAACTTAGGGATAATTATGAAACAAAGCAATTTTACAGAAGTTCTGATCGTCAAGATCTTATCAAAACAAAATCAAGGCATAACAGTAAATGAAATTTGTCGTGAACATGGAATAAGTTAACCCACTTTTTATAAATGGAAGAGTAAATATGGCGGAATGGAAGCCAATTAATTAGTTCAATTAAAGGAACTAGAGAAGCAATTATCAC
>NZ_DICC01000063.1:0-32676 GCF_002415215.1 Empedobacter sp. UBA5036 | reverse complement strand
CAAAATGCACAACGGGTTAAAAAATAATTATATTATAAGAATTGATAGGATAAAGTGCTAAAAGAATTGATTTACTACTAATGAAAAATGTTGATTCTTTATACGGTAAATAATATATTTTTTTATTTGTTAGTGTAGATAAATCATACGAATTATTTCTGCTTTTTTTAAGCTTTGAGTTATTTGTATTTTTTCTTTTGATTTTTTCTTTTGATTTTCTTTGTTTTATATTTTTTTCATGGTTAATAGAATCTTTAATTTCAAAATTAGATATAATTGTATTTTTAGAAATGTAAAAAGTAGTATTTTCTTTTATTGTGACTAAACCTTTAGAAATTGTTGGAATAGAATCATCTCTTTCTTTTATTTCAACATTATGCGCATTAATATAAATTGAACAAAAAAAGCAAAACAATAAAAGGTAAGTAGATGAGAAATAATCGAGAAATAGAAATAAAACTCGTCTCATAATCCATATTAATTAGTTAATTAAGTTAAAGATACATGATTTAAAACAGTTTTTTGAATATTTAACATTTATTATTATAAAAATTTTTTCTGAAACAAATCATTCGACTTTCTGAATTTTAAGTTTTAGTATCTACTCTTAATAATAGAAAACTAAACAAAATATTAAAAGGTTTAATAACCAAAATATAATTTACAAAAATGTAACTTATTTTTTTCTCTCTTTGTTGTCATATTCAATATTTCAACAAAGAGTATTGTTAAAAATATTTACGAATAAATTTATTTCCAAACAACTACATTCATCATCTTTTGAAAAGAAATTTTTATAGTGTTTTATGTACATTATTAAAAAACTTTTTAATACTTTTACAAAACATCATCTCGATGTATTTTTTTAAATTTAAAATGTAATCGATTACATTAATTTTAATAAATAACTATTATGATAAATTCTGAATTTAGATATGCACATCATCCTAATGATGTTAAAAAATATACAACTGAAGAACTAAGAGAACATTTTTTAATTCCTGATATATTTATAGAAGATCAGGTGAAGTTAGTCTATTCGATGTATGATCGCTTGATTATTGGTGGTATTTACCCAGCTAATCATGCAATAACTTTGGAACCAACAACAGATCTTAAAGCAGATTTTTTTTTAGAGAGAAGAGAATTAGGAATTATAAATGTTGGTGGAAAAGGAAAAGTAACTGTTGATGGAACTGAATACGAATTGAACAACAAAGAAGCTTTATATATTGGTAAAGGAAATAAAGAAATCGTTTTTGATAAACTAAATAACGAACAACCTTTGTTTTATATCAACTCTGCTCCTGCTCATCATTCGTATCCAACTAAGAAGATTACAAAAAATGAAGCTGAAATTGTTGAGTTAGGCGATTCTAAATATGCAAACAAAAGAACAATTAATAAACTTATTGTAAATAGTGTTTTAGAAACTTGTCAATTACAAATGGGTATGACCGAATTACATCCTGGTAGTGTATGGAATACAATGCCAGCTCATACACATGAAAGACGAATGGAAGCATATTTTTATTTTGATTTAGAACAAGGACAATCAATTAGCCACTTTATGGGACAACCAAATGAAACGCGTCACATTTTCTTACAAAACAATCAAGCAGTTATTTCACCAGAATGGTCTATTCACTCGGGTGTAGGTACTTCAAATTATACTTTTATTTGGGGAATGGCTGGTGAAAATATGGATTACAGCGATATGGATGGTGTAAATACGGATGAATTAAAATAATAGAATTATGAATTTATTTGATTTATCAGGAAAAATAGCTTTAATCACAGGTGGAACACATGGTTTAGGATTAGCAATGGCAGAAGGATTGGCACAAGCTGGTGCTGAGTTAGTTATTACAAGTACAACTCCTTCAAAACTTGAAGAAGCTTTACAATATTATAAAAGTAAAGGATTTACTGTAACAGGATATATTTTTGATGTAACTGATCAACCACAAGCAAAAAAACAAGTTGAATTGATCGAAAAGAATCATGGTCAAATTGATATTCTTGTGAATAATGCTGGAATTATCAAACGTGTTCTTGCGGTAGATATGGATGTCGAAGATTTCAGAAAAGTTATCGATGTCGATTTAGTTGGTCCTTTCATCATGTCGCAATTGGTTGCAAAAGGAATGATTGAGCGTAAAACTGGAAAAATAATTAATATTTGTTCGATGATGAGCGAATTGGGACGAGACAATGTTTCTGCCTACTCTTCGGCAAAAGGTGGATTGAAAATGTTAACGCGCAACTTAGCTACAGAATGGGCAAAACATAACATTCAAGTAAACGGAATCGGACCTGGTTATTTTGCAACTTCACAAACAGAGCCGATTCGTGTGGACGGAAATCCTTTCAACGAATTTATTATCAACAGAACGCCGACTGGTCGTTGGGGAAATCCCGAAGATTTAGCTGGAACAGCGGTTTTCTTAGCTTCGGAAGCGAGTAATTTTGTTAATGGACAAATCATTTATGTCGATGGAGGAATTTTAGCAACAATAGGTAAACCATCAAACGAGTAAAATTTAAATATTATATGAAATCATTTATAACTGATACATTTTTATTACAAAATAAATATGCCGAGGAATTGTATTTCAACTATGCTGAAAAACTTCCTATTATAGATTATCACAATCATTTATCGCCAAAAGATATTGCAGAAAATAGAGTTTTTGAAAATATTTCGAAAGTTTGGATTGCTGGAGATCATTACAAATGGCGTGCAATGCGAACGTTAGGAATTAACGAAAATTGCATCACAGGAAATGCTTCTGATTTAGAAAAATTTGAAGCGTGGGCGAAAACTGTTCCTCATACGCTTCGAAATCCTTTATTTCACTGGACTCATTTAGAATTAAAACGATATTTTGGAATCGATGAATTATTGAACGAAAATAACGCAAAAGAAATTTTCGAGAATACTTCCGCTCAATTACAACAAGCAGATAAATCTTGTCAAGGTTTATTAAGTTTAGTAAATGCTGAAACGGTTTGCACAACTGAAGATCCGACAGATACGTTAGAATATCATATAACGTTAAATAAAAGCAATTTCAAGACAAAAGTTAGTACAGCTTTTCGACCAGATAAAGCGATTCTAATTGAAAATCAGGATTACAATTCTTACATCAATAAACTTTCTGAAGTTGTTGGTTTCGAAATTAATTCGTTCCAAAACTTGAAAGATGCGTTATATAATCGAATTGAAGCGTTTAATGCAATCGGTTGCAAAATTTGTGATCATGGTTTGAATAATATTTCTTACGTAGAATTTACTGATATTGAAATTAATACAATTTTCGAATCAAAAAGAAATAATCAACCGTTAAATCATACTCAAATCGAGCAATTCAAAACTGCCCTACTTCTATTTTTAGGGGAAACATATCACCAATTTGGATGGATTCAACAATATCATTTAGGCGCACTTCGCAATAACAATGCTCGTATGCATCGTATTTTAGGTCCTGATACAGGTTGGGATTCTATCGGAGATTTTAAACAAGCGGCTAATCTTTCTAAATTCTTAAATAGACTTGACGGAAATGATAAATTAACAAAGACAATCATCTATAATTTGAATCCAGCTGATAACGAAATTTTCGCAACAATGATTGGAAATTTCAATGATGGAAGCGTAAAAGGAAAAGTGCAATTTGGTTCGAGTTGGTGGTTTTTAGATCAAAAAGATGGAATCATCAAACAACTAAATGCCCTATCTAATATGGGGTTAATAAGTTGCTTTATTGGAATGTTAACAGATTCAAGAAGTTTCTTATCTTTCCCTAGGCATGAGTATTTCAGACGAGTAATCTGTAATTTATTCGGAGAAGAAATGGCAAATGGCGAATTACCAAATGATATTGAATTAGTTGGAAAAACAATATCAGATATCTGTTATTACAATGCAAAAGAATATTTTGATTTTTAGATTTATTTATGAGCAATAATATTTTGACTTTTGGAGAAGTTTTAATGAGAATTTCTCCATCAAATCATAAAACTTTGCAACAAAGTAAAGAAGTAGAATTCTTTTTTGGTGGAACAGAAATGAATGTTGCAGCTTCTTTGTCTACTTTTGGTTGTAAAACGCAACACGTCTCAAATGTTTCGAATGATTTTGTTGGAGATGCAGCTATTTCCTACATGAAAAGTCTAGGAATTGATGTTTCATTTATTAAAAAAAATGAACATCCACTTGGATTATATTTTTTAGAAGTTGGTTCTGATGTCAGACCAAGTCGTATCGCTTATAACCGATTAAATGGTTCTTTTTCAAATATAAAACCAAACGAAGTTGATTGGAATAAAGCCTTAGAAAATTGCAACTTTTTCCATTGGACAGGAATTACACCTGGAATTTCAGAATCTGCTTACGAAACGTTGAAGCAAGGTTTACAATTCGCTTATTTCAAAGGTATTCATATCACAACTGATCCTGCTTATAGAAGTAATTTATGGAATTACGGGAAGAAAGGACAAGATATTTTGAAAGAATTAATCGGATATTCAACCATTTTTATTGGTGGAGTGAATGAAATCAATGAAATTTTAGAAACAAATTTCTCAACGGATAAGAATGGATTTACTGAAGCATCTAAAACATTGATGAAAGAAATTCCGTCAATTCAAAAAGTATTTGATAAAGTTAGAATTGGAATTAATGCAAGTTCGCAAGCAACACAAGGTAGAGCTTGGATTAATAATGAATATTTAGAAACAGAAGAAATTCATATCAACCATGTCGTTGATAGAATTGGAACTGGCGATGCATTTGCTGCAGGTTTGATTTATGGTTTGATTAATCACGATGATCAATTTGCTTTAAATTTTGCAAACGCAGCTTGCGCAATGAAACATACTATTTTAGGTGACACAAATTTAGCTTCTGTTGATGATATTTTAGAGTTAGTTAATGGAAATTTTGGAGGAAGAATAAAAAGATAAAAATGGCACGATTTACAAGAATAGAAGTCGCTTTAAAAGCAAAAGAAACTGGAATTGTTCCTGTTTTTTACCATCAAGACATCGAAATTTCTAAAAAAATTATAAAAGCTTGTTACGATGGTGGCGCAAGATTATTTGAATTTACAAACAGAGGCGATTTTGCGCACGAAGTTTTTTCTGAATTAAATAAATATGCGGCAAAAGAATTACCCGAATTAATCTTAGGAATAGGCTCTGTTTTAGACGCACCAACAGCAGTATTATATCTTCAATTTGGAGCAAACTTTATTGTTGCCCCTTCTTTAAATCCTGAAGTAGCAAAAGTTTGTAACCGAAGAAAAGTAGCTTGGATGCCTGGTTGTGGATCTGTTTCGGAAATTTCTTTAGCAGAAGAATTAGGAGCAGAAATCGTTAAAATATTTCCTGCAACACAAGTTGGAGGACCAGATTTTATCAAAGCTATAAATGGACCAATGCCTTGGACGAATATTATGCCAAGCGGAGGTGTTATGCCTACAAAAGAAAGCATAACAAGCTGGATAAATGCTGGCGCTTATTGTGTTGGAATTGGATCACAATTGTTCACAAAAAATTCATCAAATGAATATGATTACTCTCAAATTGAACGAACAGTTGGAGAATCAATACAAATTTATAAAGAATTAAAAAATATATGATTTAAAGGAAGAAGTCAAAAATAATAAATCACAAAAACACACTAAATGAAGAACGAAACTTCCATTAAACCAAGTAATTTTAGATGGACTATTTGCAGTTTACTATTTGTTGCCACAACCATAAATTACTTAGATCGTCAAGTTTTATCATTAACTTGGAAAGATTACTTAGTTCCAGAGTTTCACTGGAATAATAATGACTACGGAAATATTACCGCACTTTTTTCAATATTTTATGCTGTAAGTATGTTATTTGCTGGCCGATTTATTGACAAAATGGGAACTAAAAAAGGTTTCTTATACGCTATTGCAATTTGGTCAATTGGAGCATGTTTACACGCTTTTTGTGGAATTGCAACAGCAGGGTATATTACAGATAATTGGTTTGTTGGATTTGCTGGAGCAAAAGAAATCTTAGAAAAAGTAAGTGACACCTCATTAATTATTTCAACAAGTGTTAGCTTATTTATTTTTGCTCGATTAATTTTAGCAATCGGTGAAGCTGGTAATTTTCCAGGAGCAATCAAAGCAACAGCCGAGTATTTTCCGAAAAAAGACCGTGCGTTTGCAACAAGTATTTTCAATGCTGGTGCTACTGTAGGAGCATTAGCTGCTCCTCTTACAATTCCATTTATTGCAAAATCGATGGGTTGGGAAATGGCTTTTATCATCATCGGAGCATTAGGATTTATTTGGATGGGATTTTGGATTTATTTATACCAAGTACCACACAAACATCCAAAAGTTAATAGCGCTGAATTAGAGTATATTCAACAAGATATAGAAGAAAATACAGAAACATCTACAGAAGGAAGAAAACTAACTTTTTCTGAATGTTTTAAATACAAACAAACGTGGGCTTTTATCTTCGGAAAATTTATGACAGACGGTGTTTGGTGGTTCTACCTTTTTTGGACTCCAGCTTACTTAAGTTCAGTCTACAAGATGGATAGCACACAAAGTGCCTTACCTTTGTTTGTACTTTACATCATCACATTACTTTCTATTATTGGGGGATGGTTACCAAAATATTTTGTCGATAAATTAAACATGAATCCATATTCGGGAAGAATGCGCGCAATGTTAATTTTTGCTTTCTTTCCATTATTGGCATTATTAGCTCAACCTCTTGGTGCAACCTCTTTTTGGATTCCCGTAATTATCATCGGTATTGCTGGAGCAGCTCATCAAGCTTGGTCTGCAAATATTTTCTCTACAGTTGGTGATATGTTTCCTAAAAGTGCTATTGCTACAATAGTTGGAATCGGTGGTATGGCTGGTGGAATTGGTTCTTTTTTGATCAATAAATCATCAGGAGTTTTGTTTGATTATTCACACAAAAACTGGACAACTATCGATGGTACTCCATTATTAGAAAAATATCCTCAATACATCAACGAAAGATTACCAGAAAATTTACTTTCAGATTTAGAAAAATCAGGAGCAATTATAGTTGATGGAATCAACAAAGGTTATATGATCATTTTTACAATTTGTGGGGTTGCTTATTTAACAGCATGGATTGTCATGAAAATATTAGTACCAAAATACAAAGTGATTAAATAATCAATTTAAATTCAATAACTTGAAAACAAAATTAAATAAAAAACTATATCATCAAGAAAATGAACTTCCTATAAAAATTATTCAATTTGGAGGTGGAAATTTTATGCGCGCTTTTACAGACTATGTAATCGATAAACTGAATAAAGATGCCAATTTTAATGCAGGAATCGCAAACATAAAAGTGACACCTTCTGGAAGTTCATTTCATACTTTTGAAGAACAAGATAATCTGTATACTTTATTTATTCGAGGAATTAAAAAAGGTGAATTGATTGATGAAAATCGTGTTATTTCTGCGATTCAAAAATCGATTAATCCTTATAAAGAATACCAAGATTTTTTGAAATTAGCAAAAGAAGAACAATTGGAATTTGTTTTTTCTAACACAACAGAATCTGGAATTGTATTTGATCCTTCAGAAAACAAATTAGAAAATGCGCCCCACGAAAATTTTCCTGCAAAATTAACTGCGTTCTTATATGAAAGATATCTTTATTTTAATGGAGATACTGACAAAGGTTTAACAATTATTCCATGTGAATTAATTGAGAATAACGCCATTATTTTGAAAGATTATATTTTAGAATACGCTAAATTATGGAACTTAGAAAATGAATTTATTACTTGGATTAACACTTCAAATAAATTTCATAATACATTAGTAGACAGAATTGTACCTGGATTTCCAAAAGATGATTTAGAAAGCTACACAAATCAGTTAGATTATGAAGATGAATTGATTGTCGTTTCAGAAGCGTTCTTATTTTGGGCAATTGAAGGCGATGAAAAATTGGAAGAAAAAATTCCTTTTAGTAAAGCAAATGAACAGATTTTGCTTGTCAAAAATATAGCACCTTATCGTACTTCTAAAGTTCGAATTTTAAATGGCGCTCACACTTCAATGGTTCCTTTTTCTATTATGTTAGGTATAGAAACTGTTCGTGATGCAATCGATAACAAAGTAGCTGGAGATTTTATTAAAAATATTATTTATAATGAAATCATTCCTATCCTTGATTTACCAGAAGAACAATTAAAAGAATATACAGAAGATGTTTTAGATCGATTTAGAAATCCTTTTATCAAGCACTATTTATCGAGTATAGCGTTAAATTCTATCTCTAAATTCAAAGTTCGTGTTCTTCCAAGTTTATTAGATTATGTAGAGAAATTCAATCAAATTCCGAAAGGAATTACATTTTCTTTGGCTTGTTTAATTCGTTTTTACAAAGGTGATTGGAACAATGAAGAATTACCTATAAATGATGACGAAGCGATTATAAGTGAGTTCAGAAATATTTGGAAAAACAATGATTATCAACAAATAAGTCATTCTGTTTTGAAGAATATAAATTTCTGGGAACAAGATTTGACAAAGGTTAATCAATTAGAAAATGAAATTGAAAAAGCTCTTCGGCTAATTGATGAATATGGAATTGAAAAATCTTATGAAATATATAGCAACCAAACGATTTAAGAGAAAAAAATGCAGAAAAAAGCTATAAAAGTTAATCCAACGGATAATGTAATTGTTGCATTAGTTGACCTAAAAGTAAATGAAATTGTGGTCGTTGATAATGCTGAATATGAAATTCAGAAAGATACGAATGCGAAACACAAGTTTGCTGCAATAGATTTTGTAGAAAATGACACGATTACGATGTATGGTATTACTGTCGGAAAAGCCGTTTGCAACATAAAAAAAGGTGAAGTTATTACGACTGAAAATGTAAAACATCAAAGTTCTAAAGTCGAAAAGAAAACAGCTACAACGTCATGGACTCCTCCAAATATCGATAAATGGAAAGACAAAACATTTATGGGATATCACAGAGAAGACGGACAAGTTGGAACGGAAAATATTTGGTTGTTTTTTCCTTTGGTTTTTTGCGAAAATAGAAATGTTGAAATTTTGAAAGATGTTTTCGAAAAAGAATTATTATTCGAAAAACCATCAAAACATCAACTGCTTTTACGTTCGTTAATTCAGAATTCTGATGAAAACGAGCAAGACACAGATGAAGAAGACACTAGAGTATTCAAAAATATTGATGTTAAATTCGTTACACATCAAGGAGGTTGTGGCGGAATTCGACAAGATGCTGAAGCTTTAGGAAGATTGCTTGCTGGATATGTAAACAATCCGAATGTCGCTGGTGCAACAGTCCTGAGTCTTGGGTGTCAGAATTTACAAGTTGATATTTTTAAAGAAGCTTTACATAAAATCAATCCTGATAATCAAAAACCAATTATCGTTTACGAGCAACAAAAATCTGGAACAGTTGATAATATGTTGAACGGTATTATTAAAGATTCGTTCGAAGCAATCAAAAAAGCCAATGAAATTGAACGTAAACCAGCTCCATTATCTAAATTAGTTTTAGGATTAGAATGTGGAGGATCAGATGGTTTTTCTGGTATTTCTGCTAATCCAACCTTAGGCTATTTATCAGATATTATGGCTGCAATTGGAGGTGCTACCATTTTGTCCGAATTTCCCGAATTGTGCGGAGTTGAACAAGAATTAATCAATCGTTGTGTGAATGAAAAAGATGCCGAAAGATTTTTACAATTAATGAAAGATTTCGAAGATTCTGTTGTTGCCGCTGGTTCTGGATTTGACATGAATCCTTCTCCTGGAAATATAAAAGATGGATTAATAACAGATGCGATGAAATCTGCTGGTGCAGCTAAAAAAGGGGGTTCCTCTCCTATTCAAGATGTTTTAGATTATACAGAATATATCAAAAAACCTGGTTTAAATTTGCTATGTACACCAGGAAATGATGTTGAATGTACAACTGCATTAGTCGGAACTGGATCTAATATCGTCTTGTTCACTACAGGTTTAGGAACGCCTACTGGAAATCCTGTTGCCCCTGTTGTAAAAATTTCTTCGAACACAGCATTACAAGAAAAAATGCCTGATATTATCGATTTTAATACGGGAGAAATCATTACTGGAAATAAAACAATTGAAGAAACCGCTAACGAACTTTTAGAATTTATCATAAAAGTTGCAAGCGGTGAAGTCAAAGTAAAAGCTAAGATTTTAAATCAAAACGATTTTATCCCTTGGAAAAGAGGCGTTTCTTTATAACCTATTTTCTTTTCGAAGATTTTCGAATATGAATTTGAGGATTTAAAACAACCTTTTTTTCTATGCTTATCCCTGAAAAATTTTCGTTCATATATTCCAGAAATACTTGAGCGGAAATTTTTCCCATTACATCTGGTGTCTGATCTACACTACTAATAGGTAATTCCATATATTGCGTAAATGGCTCATTACTAAAACCTATTATTGCAACATCTTCAGGAATGCTTATATTTTTCTTTTTCAATTGTTGACAAGCTCCCAACGCTGCATAATCACTGGCCGAGAAAATACCATCTGGTGGCGATGATAAATTCCATAATGTTTTTATTGCTTCAACCCCATCTTCTATCGAACTTTTAATTGAAAAAACATATTCTTCTTTAAAAGCTAATTTATTATCTTTCAATGCATCGATATAACCATTGTAACGATTCTGATAAATCTCTAAACGCAAATCTCCAGATAAATGACAAATTCTACGACAACCTTGTTTAATCAAATGCTCGGTTGCCAAATATCCACCCTTATAATCATCAATTGTTACAGTACTGATTCCTGCAATATCTTTTTTACGGTCAAAAAATATGATTGGAGTATTAGATTCTTTTGCAGTTTCTATGTGCGAAATATCTTCCGTCGTTTTAGAAACAGACATAAAAATACCATCAACCTGAGCATTCAATAAAGTATTCAGTTGTTTTCTTTCTAAATCTACATCTTCGTGACTTTGACAAATAATAACATGGTAACCATGTGGAGACAACTCCTCTTCTATCCCACGAATTAGAGATGAGAAAAAATTTGTATTAATATATGGAACAATAATCCCAATATTATTTGTCTTCCCACTTTTTAGAGCCTGTGCTAAAGTATTTTGTTTGTAATTAAGCTCTTTAGCAGCTTTCATAACCAACTCTTTCGTTTTCTGACTAATTTTAGGATGATCATTTAAAGCCCTCGAAACGGTAGCTGCACTAATATTCAATTTTTCAGAAATATCATATATTGTAGCACTTTTTTTCATAATAAGGTAAAATTCAAGTTCGTTATCAAGATTCGGTAAATATAAATTAAATCTCAATAGTATTATATAGTAATGTATAAATTACAATGGTTCTAAAACTATTAAAAAGCATTCAAAACACATTTGTAATCGATTACAAATTTACTTCAATTTATATATTTTTATATTCAAAAATTCAATAAATCACCAAAAAAATTATGATCTAAATTAACCACTTTAGCTTATTTAAGTTAGAGTATATATAAATATCAGTCAACACAAACAGATATTGTGTTAAATATCAATAACTAACAAATAGATTAATTATTTTTTATAAATTTTAATATTTTATTTGATTTTAAAAAAAATAGTTATATTTTAGTGTACTATATACACTTTTATATTTAATAATGTAATCGATTACGCTAAAAATTATTTAGTTTAACAGAAGAAACACAAAACCACACATATGAGGATATCTAAAATTAAGTTATTCACGCTTTTGCTTCTACCAATTGCGAGTTTTGCGCAAGAAGAAATAAAAGTTTCCGGAACAGTTAAATCATCTATTAATAATTCACCTCTTAATGGAGTTGACATTTATGTAGATGGGACAACGTACGAAACAATTACAGATGAAAATGGATTTTATGAAATTGTTGTTCCAGATAACTCGACTTTAACCATTACCTATGATGGTTATGAAATACAGACTATTCCTGTTAATAAGAAAGGAACAATCGATATAAAACTGAAAGATCTTGTTGCAACAGAGCAACAAAATCTAAATGAAGTTGTTGTAATTGGATATACAACTGTAACACGTGATGAATTAACAGGTTCTGTGGCAAGTGTAAATGCTGATCAGATAAAAGATATGGCAGTAAATTCTGCTGCTGAAGCTATACAAGGTCGATTAGCTGGTGTACAAGTTAGTATGTCCGAAGGTGCACCAGGAGCTGATGTTACAATTAAAGTTCGTGGAGGCACATCGATTACACAAGACAACAGCCCTCTGTATATCGTGGATGGAATACAAGTAGAAAATGCCTTATCTATTTTATCTCCACAAGAAATTGCAAGTATTGATGTTTTAAAAGATGCAGCTTCTACTGCTATTTATGGTGCGAGAGGTGCAAACGGTGTTGTGCTTATTACGACAAAAAGTGGTTTCAACATGCCTACACAAGTTACTTATTCTAATTATACTGGATTTAGAGAAATTCAGAATAAGTTAGAAGTAATGACTCCGTATGAATTTGTACGTTATCAGTATGAATTGTATAATATTAATAATGATGAGCAATTAGCAGATTCTTTCAGAAAAAGATATGGAGATTTTAACGATATAGATATCTATAAAAGTATGGAAGCGAGAGATTGGCAAGAAGAAGTTTTTGGTAGAAAAGCTTTTTCTCAAAATCATAACGTTTCGATTGTTGGTGGAAATAAATCGACTGATTTCAGTTTAAATTTAAATCACATCAACGAAGATGGAATTATGCTGAATTCTAGTTACAAAAGAAATTTAGCAAACTTCAAATTAAATCATAAAATCAGCGACAAAGTAAAAACTGGCGTTAGTTTTAGATATAGTAAAGATAAAATCATGGGAGCTGGTACATCAAATACAGGTTCTCAATCAAATAACAGACTTCGTAATTCAGTGAGATATCAACCTTTTGCTGCTCCAGGAAACGAATCGTATGTTGATTTCTTCGATCCAGATTATTATGCACAAACAAACCTTACAAGTCCTGTTTTGCTAGCGAATAATGAAGTAAGAGAAGACGAAAGACAAAACCTTTTGATGAATGGTTACTTGTCTTGGCAAATTGTCAAAGGGTTAACCTTCAAATCTGTTTTTGGTTATGTACAAACAGATCGCAATGACAATAGTTTTTACGGAAATATCACAAGTGTTGCAATGGCAAATGCTAATCTTCCTGTGGTTGATATGCGTGCAAGTCAAACAAGAAGAATTTCAAATTCAAATACATTACAATATTCACCAAGATTAGGTTCTAATCATAAACTAGATGTAATGATTGGACAGGAAATTGTAAAAACAGACGGAGAAACATCAAGAACGTATATCAAATGGTTACCAAAAAATATTTCGGCTAATCAAGCATTTTCTAATTTGCAAAGTGCGGTTCCTCCTGCAGGAATGGTACAAGATCCAGTTTCAACATCAGTAAATGTGGATCGATTGGCTTCGTTTTTTGGACAAGTTAATTATTCGTTCAATAAAAAATATATGTTAACACTTTCTGTCAGAACAGACGGATCGAGTGTATTCTCTCCTGATAATCGTTATGCTACCTTCCCTTCTGCTTCATTTGCTTGGAATGTTGCAAGAGAAAATTTCTTAAAAGATTCTTCTTGGATTGACGAACTAAAATTACGTTTAAGCTATGGTACTTCGGGTAATAACCGCATTGAGCCATTCTTATATTCAACATTCTTTAGTAGTTCAAGTAACTGGGGATATTCATTTGATAATGCTGTAGTTCCAGGTTTAGCTCCTAATGAAAGGTTGGCAAATTCGGGTGCAAAATGGGAAAAAACAATTTCTAAAAACATTGGATTAGATTATACTTTATTCAATAAACGTGTTTATGGTAGTATCGATGCTTATGTAACAAATACAAAAGATTTATTATTATTGGCTAAAATTCCGCAAACAGGCGGATACGAATACCAATATCAAAACTCTGGTGAAACGGAAAACAAAGGAATTGAATTTACAATAGGTGCTGATATTGCGAAATCTAAAAACTTTAAATGGAATGTAAACTTCAATATTTCTCATAATCAAAATGTTATCAAATCTTTAGGAAAAGATGTAACTGGTGATGGTCTACAATACTATTATCAATCATCTGGATGGGTAAATAATTTGCAAGATTTCAAAGTTGAAGTAGGTAAACCTATCGGACAATTCTATGGTTATGTAACAGACGGATGGTACAAAGTGAGCGATTTCGATTACAATCCATCAACTCAAAAATATACATTAAAAGCTGGTGTTGCAAGCAATTCTGCTGCGGCATTAGGTTCAAAAGATGTGCGTCCTGGAGATTTAAAATTGAAAGATTTAAATAACGATGGAATAATTGATGATAATGATAAAACAGTTTTAGGAAATGCTCAACCTAAATTCTATGGTGGATTTAATCAACAATTTCAATGGAAAAATATCGACCTAAGTATGTTCTTCACTTATTCTGTTGGTAATAAAGTTTACAATGCCAATAAAGTTGAATTTACAACACAATATTTATACCGCGACAACAATATGTTAAAAGCAGTTGCTGGAGCTTGGAGAAATTTTGACGATAACGGAAATCGAGTAACAGATCCTACACAATTAGAAGCTCTAAACGCAAATGCTACATTTTGGTCACCTCCTTCTGGAAATTATATTTTACATTCTTATGCCATCGAAGATGGATCTTATTTAAGATTAAGCAACGTTACAGTTGGTTATTCTTTACCAGAGGATATGTTAGCAAAAACGAAATTTATTAGCAAAGTAAGAATCTACGCAACAATCAATAATTTATTTACAATTACTGGTTATTCTGGTTATGATCCTGAAGCAAATACAAGACGCACAAGTCCTTTAACTCCTGGAGTTGATTACGCTGCCTATCCACGAAGCAGATTTTTCTTAACAGGTATTAATGTTACTTTCTAATCTCAAAACACATCAAAAATGAAAACAAAAACAATTATAAAAATATTAGGCGTTAGCATCGTTTTATTAACAACAACATCATGCGATGATTATTTGGATGTTAGTAGCCCTTCCAATACTTCCGAAATAGAGGTTTACAACGATGCAAGTTACACTTACTCTGCTTTGGTTGGCGTATATAATCAATTAGCTGGTGATAATGGTTACGGAAACAGAATTTCTTCTATCATTGGACAAGCTGCAGATGATTTCAAAACATCAGGTGATTACAATTGTAACGATCGTCGTGGAATTAGTATGTACAATGCATGTCCTACAAATCCAGAATTAGACAAACCTTTCCGTCAATTATACACAGGAATCGAAAGAGCAAATTTATTAATTTATAATATTCCGACATCTGATGTCTACAAATCTGGAAGTGATAGTGATAAAAAGTTAATGGATAGATATTACGGAGAAGCATTAACGTTAAGAGCACAATATTATTACGAATTAATCAGAAACTTTGGAGATGTTCCATTTCAAGATAAACCATCTTCTCAGTACGAACATATTTTCCTTCCAAAAACTGATCGTGATGAAGTGTATGAAGTTTTATTAAATGATTTAGAAACTGCTTCAAAAGTTATTCCATGGAGAGCCGAATCTGGAGATCCTACAACACGTATCACAAAAGCTTTTGTGAAAGGCTTACGTGCTCGTATTGCACTTGCTAGAGCTGGATATTCGTTGAGAAGACAGCCTGTACAGATGGTTAAAGGAACAAATCCAGAAAAATATTACCAAATTGCTCGCAACGAAACGTTTGACATTATGCAACAACGTGGAAGTCATAATATCAATCCAAATTACGAAGATGTTTTCCGTGCTATTCACGAAGGTCGCATGGATAATACAAACGAAATGATTTTTCAAGTAGGTGCTTTTGGCGGAAATGCGCGAACTGATAGTAAACTTGGTTATTACAACGGATTACGTCATAATGCAGCTTCTAAATGGAATGGTGGTGGCGGAATAAATGCTTTACCAACTTATTTTTATGAATTTGATAAATATGATCAAAGACGAGATGTAACAATAAATGCGTTCGAAATTAATGCAGATGATTTAACACAAGTGGTAAAAATTGATGCTTTAACAGACGGAAAATTTAGAAAATCTTGGACAAAAGTAACAGGTCCTTCTCAAAATGTTGGAATCAATTGGCCAATTATGCGTTTTGCAGATGTTTTATTAATGTTTGCTGAGGCAGAAAATGAATTAAACGGTGGACCAACTGCAGCTGCAATTGATGCTTTGAGAGAAGTTAGAGCAAGAGCTTATGCAAACAATCCTGATAAAATGCCTGCAGTTACAGCGAATGGCTACCAAGGATTTTTTGAGCAAATTGTACACGAAAGATTATTGGAATTTGGTGGAGAATCTATCCGAAAATATGACTTAATCAGATGGAATCTTTTAGGTCAAGTAGTAACAGAAACTCGTGCTAAATTACAAAATCTATTAGATGGAACGGGAGAATATGCCAATGTACCTAAATACATCTATTACAAAATTGGGAAATACGATCCAACTCAAACAGCCCAAAAAACTGTTTTAAGTTTAGATACTTATTTTGTTGGAAATGATAAAACAGAATTGTTCTACACACCTTCTGTGGCTTCTACTCCAACGGGATATACACGCATAAACTGGCAAACAGGAATGGTCGCGACAATGATTAACGACGAGCGAAAAGGTTGGTTACAATATTACAAACCAAATCATTCAGAATTGTTGCCAATCTATCAAGACATCATCAATACAAATTATAATTTAACACAAGATTACGGATACTAAAGCACAATTATTATGAAAAAAACTTTTTATAAAATATTGATTATAGGAACAGTATTACTTACTGCAAATGCTGTAATCTCTTGTAATGATGATGAATTTCAATCAGAATCTAACAATCCAATGAGAATGTTTACACCATTGTCTTTATCTGCCGAAAATTTTGAAACAGAAACAAAAGTCACATGGTCACCTTCTCTGTACACTAACAATATTGACGAAACTTATACAACAGAAGTTTCGAGCGATTCGTTATTTACAAATCCAAAAGATATCATTTTAACTAAAAAAACAGATTCTGCTGGAGTTGTTATTACGGATCAAGAAATTCCCGTGAGAAAAAATTTCTTTATACGTGTTAAAACAAATGCTTACGAAAACAGACCAGAATCTCACTGGTCTGTTAGTAAGCGAATTAAAATTATTGGAATCCAAATTTTACATCCTATTTATGATCCAAATATTCTAGAAAATCAAGCAACAGTTAGTTGGGATGTTACTGCTGGAGTAACTGAATTGAGATTTCAAGCATATACGCAAGTTTCTGGTCAAGATCCAGTTTATGTTGGCGATCCTATTGTAAGTCAAATCACAAGTAGCGAAGCAGCTGCTGGACTTAAAACAACAAAAGGACTTAATCCAAGTACACGATATACAGTCGAAATTTATAAAGGAAATACAAGCGTTGGTTCTCAGAATTTCACGACAAAATCATCTACAAGTTATAGTATTATTGCTAATTCTGGCGATGATTTAATCACCTTGATTAACAATGCAAATGATGGAGATATCATTGGATTAAATCCAGGAAAATATGATTCTGGAGATAAATTGTTCGCGATTAATGCGAAGAAAATTTCATTGATTGGAATTTCTGGAAATCCAGAAGATACAAAAGTTTCTTTCAAAGAATTTACGTTAAATGATACTGGAGCTGGTTTACATCTAAAGAATATCGAGTTAGATGGAAGCGCAAATACGGCAGATTATTTAATCAATTTGACAAGTAGCAGCAGCAATGGTGCGAAGGCTAATTTTGCAAATGTATCGATTGAAAATTGTGTTGTAAGCAATGTTAAGACCTCAGCTTTCAGAGCAAATAGAGGGCCTAATAGTGGTTATACAATGGATAAATTTGAGATTAAACATTCTTTCTTCAAAAATTTCCCAGCTTCATCTTACGGATTTTTACATTTAGATAAATTAGTTTTTAACGAAGTTAATATCGAGAATTCAACATTTACAGAAGTTGGAGATTTATTTATTCGATACAGAGAAAGTATTGCTACGCCATCTGCTAATGCAACAATTAATGTCAACAATTGTACAATTAATAGTTTTGGACAAAGTTCTTCTTTTCCACTATTAGATAACAATAACGTACCAATCAAAGCTAATTTTACCAATAATATTATTGCAAATTCGCCAAGAGTTGGAGGAAGTTTATCGAGTAATAATTTAATTCGTTTAGCGACTTCAAGTACAGCTGTTTTCACTTTCAACAATTTCTATAATTTAACGAATGGTAAAGCTGCTGATTTACAAAAACTTGTTTTTCCAACTGGAGTAACTTCTACAAATAATCAAGAAAATGCTCTAAATTGGACAAACACAACAATTGATTTTACATTACCAGTCAATTCTCCATTAAGAACTGCATCTTCTACAGGTGCTGCAATTGGAGATCCAAGATGGTGGAATTAATTAAACGATAAAGAATGAAATCACACATCGCAATTACATTTATATTTTTAATTCACTCATGTTTATTTGCACAGAATTTACCTGCTTTTCCTTCTGCCGAAGGATATGGCAGGTATAGTTCTGGTGGACGAGGTGGAGAAGTCTATATTGTCACAAATCTCAACGATTCTGGCAAAGGAAGTTTACGATACGGAATTCAGAAAAAATTGAGCAGAACAATCGTTTTTGCTGTTTCTGGAAACATTATATTGCAATCTCCTTTGGATATTAATTACGGAAATATTTCTATTCTTGGGCAAACTGCTCCTGGAGATGGTATTACCGTTTCTAATTATCCTGTAACCATCAAGTCTGATAATGTAATTATTCGTTACATGAGATTTCGTTTAGGCGATTTAGCAAAAGTAGAAGGTGATGCTTTGGGTGGTCGAAATGCACAAAATATAATCATAGATCATTGTTCGGTAAGTTGGGCTACAGACGAAAACATCTCGTTTTATCGTGTCAAAAATCTTACAATTCAATGGTCTATCATTTCAGAAGCGCTTAATAAATCTGTCCATATAAAAGGAGCGCATGGTTATGGTGGAATTTGGGGTGGTGAGCCTGCAAGTTTCCACCACAATCTAATTATGAGTAACAATAGTCGAAATCCTCGTTTTAGTGGGTCAGAATCAACGATGAATCCTGAAGATGAAATGGTTGATTTTCGTAATAATGTAATTTTTAATTGGGGCGCAAATTCTATTTATGGCGGAGAAAAAGGAAAATATAATTTGATTAATAATTATTTCAAATCTGGACCAGCCACAAAACATAAAAATAGAATTGTAAATCCTTCTATTCCATATGGTAAATTTTATGTCAACGGAAATTTTGTAAAAGGTTATGCTGATATAACAGCAAATAACTGGAATGGCGGTGTACAAGCCGATGAACCTTTAAAAGCAAAAGCTGAAACTGAATTTGGTAAAAATGAAATTATCACTCATTCTACTGAAAATGCCTACAAAATGGTTCAAGCACATGCGGGAGCAAGTTTAAAACGCGATGAAGTTGATAATCGATTAATTGGTTATTTAACAAACGGATATCCAAAAAATATGACCGGAATTATCGATAGTCAAACAGAAGTTGGCGGATTTCCTACGTTAAAAACATACAATATTCCTACAGATACAGATCAGGATGGAATGGACGATGAATGGGAAAAAAGAAATAATTTGAAAGTTGGCATTAACGATGCAAACGGTTACAATTTATCAAGTCAATATACCAATTTAGAAGTTTATGCAGAATCATTAGTTTCAGAAAAGATTAATTCAGCGAATAACAAAGTCAAAGATTATGATTTTATTGTAGCGAAAGATGGTTCAGGGCAATTCAAAACTATTCAAGAATTAATTGCTGCACTACCCGATTTTAGTCGAGTTCCTGTAAAAGTTTTGATTAAAAATGGTGTTTACAAAGAAAAAATCACCTTACCTCCTTCTAAAACGATGATTAATTTTATTGGTGAAGATCAACACAAAACCATTTTGACGTATGATGATTACGCATCAAAATTAAATAATATTGGTCAAGAAATTGGAACATCTGGTTCGGCTTCATTTTTTATTTTTGGAGATAATTTTTCAGCCGAAAATATAACATTCGAAAATAGCGCAGGCGAAGTTGGACAAGCTGTTGCTGTTCGCGTTGATGCAGATAAAATAAAATTTACAAATTGTCGGTTTTTAGGAAATCAAGATACGTTATATTTAGTGAAAAGCGGAAGCAGACAATATTTTAAGAACTGTTACATCGAAGGTACAGTCGATTACATTTTCGGAGCAGGAACCGCTTATTTTGAAAACTGTCAGCTAAATAATAAAGGGAAAGGATACATTACAGCGGCATCAACGACAGAAGATCAGAAATACGGTTTCGTTTTCGAGAATTGTAAGATTTCTGGGAACAATCAAGATTCTCATCATTTGGGAAGACCTTGGCGACCTTTTGCTCAAACTACTTTCATCAATTGTGACATGGATTTGTCTGTTAAAGCAGAAGGTTGGAACAATTGGGGGAAAGTTGCAAATGAATCTACAACACGCTACTCCGAATACAAATCTACAGGTAAACATATCGCAAATAAAAGAGTTAAATGGAGTCGTCAATTAACTGCTCAAGAAGCTTTAGCTTTCTCTAAAAATAATGTTTTAGGTGATTGGATCGTCAATTAAACTCCTCACTAATTTTAAAAAATAAATACGTATGAAAAAAATTATTGCCACAATAACAACATTAATCCTTGTCACTTCTTGTAGTAACAGATTGGTTCAACATGAAAACAATGGATTTACCTATTCCGAAATTTCTATAAAAGAAGGCGGAAAATGGGTAGATGGAAAAAGAGGTCACAAAGAGTACGAAGGCGGAACATTTCGAAATGTACAAGAACATACTCTTGATCCTCAGCATACCGATCATGCTTTCGATATTCGATACGAAGGTCCAGGTTGGGAAAATCAAAATGTTGGTTATCGTTTGTATTTGGATTGGAGAAATGCTGTTGATATTTTCGGAAAAAAAGTAAAAACGCAAGTTTTGCAAGATGTTGGACAAGATGGATTTGATTCTTATCACGATCCTCAACCTTGGGGACAAGATATTCTGAAAGCTGGTAAATCGCTTGGAATTGGTGGTTTTGGACGATTAGTGAATGATACGGTTGCGCATTTGCATCAAGTTGAAAATACATATGTCAAAGTTAAAAACAGTAAAAATGTTTCGAGTTTTGAAATTGATTATTCTAAATGGAAAACTGCGGATCACACAACAGATGTAAAAGCAAAAGTTTCGATTTATCCTTATGATCGTTTTTCTAAATTTGAATTGAAAACTTTTGTCTTAACGAATGGTTTAACAACTGGTTTGGTGAAATTCAAAAATATTCCGTTGCAGCAAAAGAAAAGCGCAAATGGAAGTTGGGGATATATCGCAACATACGGAAAACAAACTTTAGTTGACAAAAATGATTTGCTTGGAATGGCAATTTTCTATAAATCGGATGAGGTCGAAAAATTAGTAAACGGAAAAGATGATCATTTAATCGTTTTCAAACCGACAACCAAAACAATGACATATTATATTTTGGCAGCTTGGGCACAAGAGCCAAATGGACTTAAAAACGAAACTGAATTCTACAATGATTTGAATTCGAAATTAGTTCAATTAGAAAAGTCTAATCGTTTATAAATAGTTGATAATGAAAAATATTTTAAAAACAACGGTTTGTGGTTTGATGATAATTTCGAGTACGTCTTGTATCAGTCAGAAAAAAAATACAGAAAATATTCTTGTCGATCCAAAGTTAAAATGGTCAGAAAGAATGGCAATTTCAGAAACTATTCGTTTCCCTGATCCTACACTTTTAGATTTTCAAAAAAAACCACGTTGGAGTTATACAAATGGATTGGTTTTAGACGCTATGTACAAAGTATATGAGCAAACAAATAACCAAACTATCTATAATTATATCTACGATTATGCAAATAGAATGATTGATTCGAATGGAAAAATTGATACGTATAAGTTCGAGAATTATAATTTAGATATGATTAAATCTGGCGACGCAATTTTTGATTTATACGAAAAAACAAAAGAAAATCGATTCAAAATTGCAATGGAAACGTTAGATAAACAATTAGAACAACAACCAACAACAACGGAAGGCGGATATTGGCACAAAAAAATCTATCCAAATCAGATGTGGTTAGATGGTGTTTACATGGCCGAACCTTTTCATGCAAAATATGCAACAAAATTTCAGAGCGCAACTGAAGCGAAGAAATCGTACGATAAAATTGTTTTACAATTTGACTTAATCGAAAAATATAACCGCGATCCAAAAACTGGTTTATATTATCACGGTTGGGACGAAAGTAGAAAAGAAAAATGGTCAAATAGTACAACAGGTCTTTCTCAACATTTCTGGTCGAGAGGAATGGGTTGGTACGGAATGGCTTTGGTTGATGTGTTAGATTATTTGCCAAAAGATTACCAAGGTCGTGATAAATTAATTAAATACCTTAATCAATATGCAGAAGCGATTGTGAAGGTTCAACATTCTTCGGGGACTTGGTATCAAGTTCTAGATCAAGGAAATAGAAGTGGAAATTATTTGGAAGCGACGGGTTCTTCAATGTACGTTTATACGTTAGCAAAAGGTGTTAACAAAGGTTATTTGCCAAAATCATACATGAAAAATGCCAAAAATGGATTTGATGGAATTTTAAAAGAATTTATTCAAGTCGATGAAAAAGGTATTGTAAGTTTAGAAAAATGCTGTGCTGTTGCAGGTTTAGGAGGAAATCCTTATCGCGATGGTTCTTACGAATATTACATTAATGAAGAAATAAGAGCAAATGATCCAAAAGGAACTGGACCATTTATTTTAGCTGCATTAGAATTAAATCGTTAATCGCCATGAAATCTACATTAATTCTCCTATCATTATTAGGATTAAATTTCTTGCCAATACACGCTCAAAAATCAAATGTTTGGGTATCAGATTTAGGAAACGGAACGTACAAAAATCCTGTTTTATATGCAGATTATTCTGATCCTGATGCAATTCGTGTCGGTGATGATTTTTTCATGACGGCTTCCAGTTTTAATGAAGCGCCGGGGTTACCAATTTTACATTCAACTGATATGATTAATTGGAAATTGGTTAATCATGCCCTACCCGATGTTTTTCCTATCAAACATTTTAGTACACCAAAAAGAGGCGATGGTGTTTGGGCGCCAAGTATCCGATTTCATAATAATGAATATTATATTTATTGGGGCGATCCAGATTTCGGAATTTACATGGTCAAAACCCAAAATCCTTTCGGAAAATGGGAAGATCCTATTTTAGTTCAAGAAGGAAAAGGTATTATTGATACGTGTCCGTTTTGGGATGAGGACGGAAATGCCTATATCGTACATGGTTGGGCAGGAAGTCGTGCAGGTGTAAAAAGTATTTTGACAATCAAAAAAATGAATGCGGAAGGAACAAAAGTCTTAGATAAAGGAAAACACATTTTCGATGGACACGAAAATCATCCAACTGTCGAAGGACCAAAAATCTATAAACGCAACGGTTATTATTACATTTTTGCTCCTGCAGGTGGAGTAGCTACTGGTTGGCAATTAGTTTTACGTTCAAAAAATATTTATGGGCCTTATGATGAAAAAATTGTTTTAGAACAAGGGAAATCAACTATCAATGGACCTCATCAAGGTGCTTGGGTGGATACAAAAAATGGAGAAGATTGGTTCTATCATTTTCAAGATGCGGACACTTATGGACGAATTGTTCATCTTCAACCAATGAAATGGATCAACGATTGGCCCTTTATTGGTGTTGATCAAGATAAAAATGGAATTGGAGAACCAGTTTTAACGTATAAAAAACCTACAATTTCGAATAAGTCTGACATTATAAATCCTTCAGAAACAGATGAATTTAAAGAAAATGATATTGGATTACAATGGCAATGGAGCGCAAATCCTTCAATTGTTTGGTACAGTAAATTAGCAAATCAAAATTTTCTTCGTCTTTTCTCTATCAAAGTTCCAGAAAATTCGAATAATCTTTGGACGGTTCCTAATTTGTTAACGCAAAAATTTCCTGCACAAAATTTCACAGCTTCAACAAAACTAAAACTTACGCCCGAAGATGCTACAGAAGGGAAAACTGCTGGTTTATTAATCATGGGAACAGATTATCAATCTTTGGTTATCACAAATAAAAAAGATGGATATTATTTACAATTGATTCGTGCAGAAAAAGCGGAGAAAAATAATCCAGAAAAAATTCTATCCGAAGTAAAATTATCAACTAATGAAGTTTTCTTGAAAGTAAAAGTGAGCGAACCAAACGGAATTTGTCAATTTAGTTTTAGTGAAAACGGAAAAAAATATACATCAATTGGAGAACCATTTCAAGCTAAACCAGGAAAATGGATTGGAGCAAAAGTTGGTGTGTATAGTATAAGTTCTCAAGATGCGAAACGTGGTGGTTATGCTGATTTTGATTGGTTCAGAATAGATAAAAACGAGAAATAATGAAGACAAAACAATTTTTATATACCTTGATTTGCTTCGTTACTTTGTCAAGTTTTTGTCAAGCTCAAAAAGGAAAATCAATCATCATTTTCTTAATCGGAGATTCAACTGTTGCAGATTATACAGACGATTATGATCCGGGCAAAAACTATATGAAAAACAGATATCCAATTTCTGGTTGGGGACAAGAATTTCAACCATTTTTTGCAAAAGATAGTGTACAAGATCTGAAACATTTAGCCAATAAACATATCATCGTCAAGGATAAAGCAAAAGGTGGTCGAAGTACGCGTACTTTTTTTCAAGAAGGTAGATGGCGAGAGGTTTATTCTCAACTAAAAAAAGGTGATTATGTTTTAATACAATTCGGACATAATGATGCCGCCGAAGATAAACCAGAACGATTTGTAAATTTAGAAGGTTACAAAGAATTTTTGAGATTATATGTAGATCAAACGAGAGAAAAAGGTGCAATTCCGATTATTCTAAGTCCTGTTGCAAGAAATTATCCTTGGAAAAATGGAAAGTTAGAAAATGTACATGGCGAATATCCATTTGTTGCAAAAGAAATTGCAAAAGAAAAAAATGTTGCATTCTTAGATTTAAATCAATTATCGATGGATTTTTTTAGCCAAAAAGGACAAGAATATGTAACAAAAACCTATTTCATGAATTTTGGAGCAAATTTGTACGATGCTTATCCAAATGGTCAAAAAGATAACACACATTTTCAAATTGCAGGCGCAAAAGCTGTCGCATCAATTGTTTTCAAAGAATTCAAAACTATCATTCAAAACAAAAACATTAAATAATGAAAAAATACATAAAACTACTTACAGTTGCCTTAGCGATTGTTTGTTCTACTCATTTATCAGCTCAAGTTGATGAGAATATTTACAAGGATATTGAGTTTAATATGCCGAAAGTAAAAGAAACTTCGTTTCCAAATCGTGTTGTTTCAATTGCGCAATATGGTGCAAAATCGGACGGAATTTTCAAAAATACAGAAGCAATCAACAAAGCTATTTCAGAAACAAGTGCGAAAGGGGGAGGAAAAGTTGTTATTCCGCGCGGAATTTGGTTGAGTGGTCCTATCGAAATCAAAAGTAATATCAATTTACATTTAGAAGATGGCGCTTTTTTGATTTTTAGTAAAGATTTTAACGATTATCCTTTAGTTGAAACAAGTTTCGAAGGATTAAATACAACGCGTACTGCTTCTCCTATTTCTGCTAAAAATGCACAAAATATTGCGATTACAGGAAATGGAACAATCGATGGAAATGGTGATGCGTGGCGTTTTGTAAAGAAAGGTAAAATGACAGATTCTCAATGGAAAAATTTGGTTGCGTCTGGCGGAGTTTTATCGAATGACAAAAAAACGTGGTTTCCAAGCGAAGGTTCTAAATTAGGTTATATCAGCAGTTCTAATTTTAATGTTCCTGATAAAATCAGCAAAGAAGATCTAATTAAAGTAAGAGATTTTTTACGTCCAGTAATGGTTAGTATTGTTAATTCGGATCGTGTACTTTTAGATGGTCCAACGTTTCAAAATTCACCTGCATGGAACATTCATCCGTTAATGAGTTCGAATATTATCATTCGAAATTTGAATGTTAGAAATCCTTGGTATTCTCAAAATGGAGATGGATTGGATTTAGAATCGTGTAAAAATGTGTTGATTTACAACAATACGTTTGATGTGGGTGATGATGCAATTTGTATCAAATCTGGAAAAGATAAAGATGGTCGCGATCGTGGAATTCCTACTGAAAATGTCATTATCAAAAATAACACAGTTTATCATGCACACGGCGGATTTGTAATTGGTAGTGAAATGTCTGGTGGCGTTCGCAATGTTCATGTTTCTGGTGCAACTTTTATCGGAACAGATATTGGTTTAAGATTCAAAACGACTCGCGGTCGTGGTGGATTAATCGAAAATATTTATATCTCTAATATTGATATGATTAATATTCCTGCACAAGCAATTGGTTTTAACATGTTTTACGAAGGAAATTCTCCGATTGTAGAAGATGATCAAAATGCGGATGACGAAAAAAGAAATGATAAAAAAGTTCCAGTAACAGAGGAAACTCCAACAATTCGAAATATATTTTTCAAAAATATTAATGTTGTAAGTTCTCACGAAGCCTTGTTTATCATGGGACTTGCAGAAATGAATATTAAAAATATTGTGGTTGAAAATTCGACTTTCGACACGAAAAAAGCTTTAAGTATTATTGATGCTGATGGAATTCAATTGAAAAATGTAAAATTCAATTACAAAGACGGAAAAGCGGTTACAATTTTCAATAGTAAAAATGTTGATTTAAGCACTACTGAATTCAAGTCAGCTATAACTCCAGAAATTAAGATTATTGGTAATGAATCTGATAAAATCAAGTTACCAAAAGCATTTGATAAGAAGAATGTAACAAGTTCTAAAGAAGTCAAAAAGAATGCAGTTATCAATTAAAAAGATTTTGTTTGTTTTTATGATGCATATGGTGATAGCCTTCGGTCAAGTTGAGAGACCGAAGGCTTCGCCTTATACAATCGAAACGACTTACGAAAAATTAAAGAAAAATTATCCTTTTATTACGCCGATTTCTTCTAAAAACTTCGAAAATATTAATGCGTTTGAGGATATAATTTATCAAAAAAAACATCAATTAAAAGCAGATATTTATCAACCAAAAAATCAAACTAAAACTTCTATAGCTATTGTTCTTGTACATGGTGGAGGTTGGATTTCGGGTAGCAAAGAAAATCAAAAACCAATGGCTCAAGCGCTTGCTTCGGCTGGTTTTGTAACAATGGCAATAAATTATAGATTAAGTGATGTTGCAAAATATCCTGCTCCTTTAGAAGATATGGATGATGCAGTTAATTATTTAATAAAGAATCGTAAAAAATACAAACTCGATCAATCGAAAATCGTTATTCTTGGCGCTTCAGCTGGTGCTCAATTAGCAACACTTTATGGCGTAAAATCAAAGAAAATTGCTTCAATTATAAATGTTGATGGAATTGTTTCTTTTATTCATCCCGAAGCTGAAGAAGGAACATATGCCAGTTATTTTTTCGGTTATACGAAACAAGATAATTTTGAACTTTGGAAAGAAGCTTCGCCTTTGGAATATGTGAATTCTAAAACGCCTCCTACTCTATTTATCAATAGTTCGCAGCCGAGATTTCGAGCTGGTAGAGATGATATGATGAAAAAATTAAACGATTATCATATTCTAAATGAAGCATACGAAATTAAGAATTCGCCTCATTCTTTTTGGTTGATGAACCCTTGGTTTGATGAAACGAAAGACTACATTATTGATTTTTTAACGAAACGATTCAACAAATGAAAATCATTCAATTCATTATTATAGTTTGTTTACATTTCATCTTTATCAATGTAAATGCTCAATACAAAACAATTACTGTTGCAAAAGATCAACAAGCAGATTTTACATCTATTCAAGAAGCGATTAATTCGTTGAGAGATTTAGGACCAGATCAAGCATTGATTCTTGTTAAAAATGGTGTTTATCACGAAAAAATTAGAATTCCTTCTTGGAAACACAAAATAACGATAAAAGGTGAAGATTCGGAAAAAACTATTATCACGAACAATGATTTTTCTGGAAAAATAGATGATTTAACCAATCAAAAAATGACAACCTATACTTCCTACACTTTTTTGGTTGAAGCAGATGATATTCAGTTAGAAAATCTAACGATACAAAACGAAAGTTGTAACCAAGGACAAGCTGTTGCGTTGCATGTGGAAGGCGATAAATTTGTGGCAAAAAATATTCGATTATTAGGATGTCAAGATACATTGTACACTGCAACAAATAGAAGTCGACAATATTATCAAAATTGTTATATCGAAGGAACGACAGATTTTATTTTTGGTGAAGCAATTGCCGTTTTTGAGCATTGTACCATAAAAAGTTTGGCTAATTCTTATATTACAGCTGCGGCAACACATCAAGAGCAAGAATTTGGTTATGTTTTTTTCAATTGTAGTCTTATTGCAGAAGACAATTTGACAAAAGTTTATTTGGGAAGACCTTGGCGTCCTTTTGCCAAAACAGTTTTTATACATACCGAAATGGGAAAACATATTCTTCCTATTGGTTGGAACGAATGGAAAGGTGATGCAATGTTTCCAGATAAAGAAAAAAAAGCTTATTATGCAGAATATAAAAATAAAGGTTTAGGAAATAATCCTCAAAAAAGAGCAATTTGGTCGCATCAATTAACCGAAAAAGAAATACAAAAATATACCATCGAGAATATTTTTAACGGATGGAATCCAAAGCAGAATTAACATGAAAAAAATAATTTTATCAACGATTTTATGCTTGTTTTTTAGCATAATATTCGCACAAAAAAGAACCCTATTTCTTGTTGGAGATTCGACAATGGCGAATAAAGAAAATCCAACTAAAAATCCCGAACATGGCTGGGGACAACTTTTGCCTGAGTTAATGAATTCTGATTTAGAAATTCAGAATCATGCAACAAATGGAAGAAGTTCCAAAAGTTTTAGAACAGAAGGAAGATGGAAAAAAGTTCAGAATCAATTGAAAAAAGGTGATTATGTAATCATTCAATTTGGACATAACGATCAAAAAATTGAAGATTCTGTTCGTTACACAAATCCTGTCACTCAATATCGCGCAAATTTGGAACAATATGTTACAGAAGCACGAGCAAAAGGTGCTATTCCGATTTTAATGACTTCTATTGTTCGTCGAAATTTTAATGAAAAAGGCGTTTTGGTTGACACTCACGGTTTATATCCTTTGATTGTGAGAAGTGTTGCAAAAGATTTGGATGTTCCGTTTGTTGATATGCAATATTTGACAGAGAAATTGGAAATAAAATATGGTCCAGGAAACTCTAAAAAATTGCATTTACATTATCAACCAAATGAAATTGATTATTATCCAAAAGGCAAAAACGATGATACTCATCTATCAAAACTTGGAGCCGAAGAAGTTTCGAAATTAGCTGTTAAAGAACTGATCATACTAAATATCGGCTTAGAGAAATATATTAAAAAATAAGTTTTTAGTTTTCATTCAAAATCAATACCCCTCAACAAGAAATTTTGAAGAGGGGTATTTTTGTATTTTAAAAACTAAATCTTAGGTTCTTGTTGACTCAAACAATGGAAAGATCCTAGTCCCCAAATAATATCTGTAGAATCTATTCCTACAACTTTACGATCGGGGAAACATTTCTGAATAATATCCAAAGCAATTGCATCTTTTGCACAACGATAAGTTGGTACAATGACAGATTTATTCGCAATATAAAAATTCGCATAAGAAGCAGGTAAACGCTCACCTTCGCAATAAACCGCATCCGGCATTGGCAATTCAATAATGTTTAATGGACGTCCATCTCGTAATTTCATTTCTTGCAATTGGCGAAGATTCACTTGCAACAATTCGTAGTTATCATCCGATTCATCTGTTTCAACAACCGTCAAAACTGTATCTTCATTTACAAAACGAATTGTATCATCAATGTGTCCATCCGTATCATCACCAACAATTCCGTCTTCTACCCATAGAATTTGCGAAACTCCGTAATAATTTCTTAAAAATTCTTCGATTTGTTCTTGCGAATAATCTGGATTACGATTTTCATTCAGTAAACAAGATTTTGATGTCATCAACGTATCTTTTCCATTAAATTCGACCGAACCTCCTTCCATAATAATTCCAGGATGAAAAACAGGAAGATTAAATTCTGCACCAATTCTTGTTGGCACAACATCGTCATTTTCAAAAGGTGGATATTTTCCTCCCCACGCATTGAATCCCCAATCAACAATAACTTTTGGGTTATCAGGATTGTTTTTATTCAATAAAAATGCAGGACCATGATCGCGACACCATGCATCATTTGTTTCATTAAAATAAAACTCAACTTGTGACAAATCTGCATCCGTTTTTTCGATAAAAGACAACGCAAACACTTTCATTTCTTCATCTTTCACATTAATACGAACCTTTTCACCTTTCGATAATTCAGCAATAAATTCAGCATAAGCTGGATAAATTAACTGAATACGATCTGGCCAAGATTCTTCTTTGTGCGGCCAAGACAACCATGTTGCTTCGTGTTCTTCCCATTCGGCAGGAAATCTATATCCTAAATCTTTTGGGAATTTTGATGTATCTATAGTGTTCAATTTTATTTCTTTTCTAAAAGTTTAAACGTATTTTCGATATGTCCAGTAACTTTCCAATTTTCATGACCTGGAATAACTTGTTTAATTTTTGGATGTTTTGTAACTAGTTTCTGTACTGTTTTTGGCCATTCAGTAACATTTGCTTCACCTGTGTAACCTAAATTTACAGCGTCAGCACCTTTTATCAAACAACCTCCATTCAGCACTTTATATTTTGGAAACCAAACCACAACATTATCAGAAGTATGTCCTTCACCAAAATATTCAACAACAAATTTTTCATTACCAAATTTGTATGTTTTTCCTAATTCAATCTCAAATTTTGATGTCGCTTTTCCTTCTTTTTTTAATTTAGAATTGGTTAAAGAAGTTGCATAAGTAGGAATATTCAAATCATTATAAAAACTTAAATCTCCTGCTCTATCATCATGCGAATGTGTTGCAAACACAGCGATAACTGGCAAATTATACTTTTCTTGTAACATATCATTTAATTCTTGATATTGCGATTTCTGCCAAGGAACATCAAACAAAACGATTCCTTTATTCGTTACCAAATACATTCCATTTGCATTATATTCAACACCATTAAACGAATTGAATGTTTGATAAACAAATAGATTATTATTAATCGAATCAATTTGAATTGGTTTTATTTGACCAAATGCAAAACTTCCTATCAATGCAATAAGTGAAAATATTTTTTTCATTAATCTTCGTCTATAAAACGTTTTGTAATTGGTTGATAAGAATCGATTCGGCGATCTCTTAAGAAAGGCCAGTGTTTACGGAAGAAATCAGATTCATTCAAATCCAATTCAACCACTTCTGTTTCCTCTTGATCATGCGTTGCCAAATACAACAATTTTCCTTGTGCATTTGTCGCAAAAGAACCTCCCCAGAATTTCATCGCTCCATCTTGCTCAAAACCAACACGATTTACAGAAATAACTGGAACTCCATTCGCAACCGCATGTGAACGCTGAATTGTTTGCCAAGCATTGTATTGATCTTGATTTGTTTCTTCGTCTTGCGTTGTATCCCAACCAATCGCAGTAGGATAAAATAAAATTTCCGCACCCATCAATGCTGTAATACGAGAGGCTTCTGGATACCATTGATCCCAACAAATTAATACCCCAATTTTTCCAAATTTAGTATCAAAAACTTTGTAACCTAAATCGCCTGGTGTAAAATAGAATTTTTCATAAAACGCAGGATCATCTGGGATATGCATTTTACGATATTTTCCTAAATATTGTCCATCAGCATCTAAAATAGCTGTTGTATTGTGGTATAAACCTTGCGCACGTTTCTCGAATAATGAAGCAATAATTACAACTCCTAATTCTTTTGCTACAACTGATAACGCATCTGTTGATGGTCCAGGAATTGATTCTGCTAAATCGAAATTGTCGTAATCTTCGACATCACAGAAATATAATGAGGTAAACAATTCTTGCAAACACACAATTTGAGCGCCTTTTGCAGCTGCTACTTTTATTTGTTCGATTGCTTTGTTTAAATTTTCTTGTTTGTTATTAGTACAAGTCATTTGTACCATTCCAACTTTAACTTTTGCCATTTTATAAATAGGTCTAAAAATAAAAATGAATAATAATTACAAAATTAAGAAATTTAGTATGACATAATCTATTAGAAATGATATTTAAGAATATTTTATGTTCAAATGAGATGAAATTTAAAATTCTATCAATCTATCTAACAATGCTATTTTGAGAACAGATTTAAGAAAATTTTAAAAAAAGTTTACCTAAATATTATACCCGTTGTGCATTTTGA
>NZ_DICC01000042.1:0-31201 GCF_002415215.1 Empedobacter sp. UBA5036 | reverse complement strand
GAAGGTTGAGGGGAGTTGACTCTATTACGAGAGGAGCGTGTTGAACAAACCTCTTGTGTATCAGCTGTGCCGACAGGGGCTTCGCTGAGGAGCTACGTTTGGAGGAGATAAGCAATGAATGCGTATCAGGGCGAAAGACGCCGCAAGATTCGACTTCTTTATAGGGTCGTTGTAGACTACAACGTTTATAGGCGATAGATGTAATGTCAGTGATGTCATAGTCGAGTAGTACTAATTAGCCATAGACTGTTTCTAAAAAAAGTAGAACGGATGAAAGCTAATGATAGCAATATCAAAAATTAAAAAGATTAAATACTAAGATTGATTTAATCGTCATAGAGAAGGTTAGTTAATCTTATTTGGATTAATAATGTAATACCAAAGATTGTGTGAAGGCTTTAAGCTTAATGCATAGAGCTTCTAATAATGTCAAGATATAATAGGAACTAAACCTATACAAAAATATTAGGGTGACTATAGCTGCAGGGCTCACCTCTTCCCATTCCGAACAGAGAAGTTAAGCCTGCCTGCGCCGATGGTACTGTTACTTACGGGAGAGTAGGTCGTCGCCAGTTTTTATCAAAAGCCTCAAGTGAACAACTTGAGGCTTTTTTTGTGGGTATACGTCGCGCTTTAGACTGAACGTTTTAAGCTTTACGCATCTCCAGACTATGTTTTATAAAACAAGAAGCTTCCAATCAGTAAATAAGAGGCTTCTAATTAGTCAACAAGAAGCTTCTTCTTGATAAAAAGGAAGCTTCCTTTTTACAACTAACTCAGAACTTACAACTCATAACTCGATAACACTCCTTTGTAGATTTTTATTGTCAGTCTTAAATCTTATGTCTTATAACTTATTACTCAAAACTCAGAACTTAAAACCCGCGTTAGGGATAGTAGTGTAAATCCTTTTGTAGGAGTTGGATTTTCTGTAATCACTTCTAATCTTCTTTTACAAAAGATTGGAACGGATAGCCCAACCGAGCGATTTGCATTAGCTGTGTTTGTATTATTTTGGTTATTTTATAAATAATATAAATGGAAGGCAAAGAGCGAGGGAACGCCCAAATAATTACAAAAAAAGCCCAACCGAAGTTGAGCTTTTAAAATATAGATGAAAGGGTAATAATTTACTCGCCTAAATATGAAACTGTCTTAGAATCTCCTTCAACAGTAACTTTAGTCAAGTTATATTTTGCTAAATTTTTCATTGATTTGTCCCATTTTTTACCGCTTAAAGCAGCTTGAGATTTTAATTCATTCAAATCAATGTTTTCGTTAGCTTTTAAAATTTCAATAATTTGAGTTTCTTCTTCTGTCAATTCGTAAGCTGGTGCAGCTTTTTCTGGACGCATTTGAGGGAAGAATAAAACTTCTTGAATAGATGGATTATTTGTTAAGAACATAATCAAACGATCCATTCCGATTCCTAAACCTGATGTTGGAGGCATTCCGTATTCTAATGCACGTAAGAAATCTTGGTCGATAAACATTGCTTCGTCGTCACCTCTATCAGCTAAAGCCATTTGTGCTTCAAAACGCTCACGTTGATCGATTGGGTCATTTAACTCAGAATATGCGTTAGCAATTTCTTTTCCACAAACCATTAATTCGAAACGCTCAGTTAATTCTGGATTATCACGGTGCTTTTTAGTCAATGGAGACATTTCTTTTGGATAATCTGTAATGAAAGTTGGTTGAATGTAGTTTCCTTCACATTTTTCACCAAAAATTTCATCGATTAATTTTCCTTTACCCATAGTCTCATCAACCTCGATCCCCATTCCTTTAGCAGCTTCAAATAATTCTGCTTCAGATTTTCCATCGATATCAAATCCTGTAAAATCAATAATTGATTGACGCATTGTTACACGTTTGTAAGGTGCTTTGAAATCAATTTTATGTTCTCCGAAAGTTGTTTCAGAAGTTCCATTAACAGCAATTGCACAATGTTCTAATAATTGCTCTGTGAAATCCATCATCCAGTTGTAATCTTTGTAAGCAACATAAATTTCCATTGCTGTAAATTCTGGATTATGCGTACGATCCATTCCTTCGTTACGGAAGTTTTTAGAAAATTCGTAAACACCATCAAAACCACCAACGATTAATCTTTTTAAATATAATTCGTTCGCGATTCTTAAATATAATGGAATATCTAATGCATTATGATGTGTAATAAACGGACGAGCTGCTGCACCCCCAGGAATCGATTGTAAAACAGGAGTTTCTACTTCCATGTATCCACGATCGTTGAAGAAATTACGCATTGCGTTGAATAAACGTGTACGTTTTAAGAAAATTTCTTTCACGTGAGGATTTACAACCATGTCTACGTAACGCATACGGTAACGCAATTCTGGATCTGTAAAAGCGTCAAATACATGACCTTCGTCGTCAGTTTTTACAATTGGTAATGGACGTAAAGTTTTTGATAACAAAGTTAATTTTGTTACGTGAACAGAAATTTCACCTACTTTAGTTTTGAATTCATATCCTTCAATTCCAATAAAATCTCCGATATCCATCAATTTCTTGAAAATTGTATTATACTCAATTCCTTCTTCAGACGAAGAAATATCATCTCTCGAGATATAAACCTGTACACGACCTTCGCTATCTTGTAACTCAGCGAAAGAAGCTTTCCCCATTACACGAACACTCATCAATCGTCCGGCAAGCTTGACAACCTTTCCTTCTTCGTACTTTTCCTTAATTTCTTTAGAATTAGAAGTTATCACGAATTCTTCGGCAGGGTAAGGCTCAACGCCTAAGTCTCTTAATTGTTGTAGTTTTTCTCTACGAATAATTTCTTGTTCAGACAATTGCATAGTGAATATAATTTATATAAAATGAATGCAAAATTATGAAAAATAATCTTGATTCACGAAGTTTTTATGATTTAATAATGTAAGAATTATCAGTATTGATGCGAGTTTTAGTCTACTAACTCAAAACGGCGCTCTAACGTGTAATCCGTATCTTGAAATTTCACCTTTTTGGTTTCGATACTATACGAAATCCAACCGTTATCTTTGATACGCGAAGTTGTTTTAACGTAATATTTTATGTCGTCTTTCAATCTTTTTTCAGATGGTTGTTCAGAACCTAATTTCGTAGCTAAATCTTTCAAATAGCTGTACCAAGAATTGGCCAACCAATCTTTATCGGCTTGCTGAAAACTTGACATAATATAATTGGTTTGCAAAACTCCAATCTCATTCAATTTCAATTCTGTTGTAGCTGGAGTGGGAGAAGTGCTAAATAAATTGTCCATGTAAGATTGATAAACAAATGGCGCACTTTCTAAAGTAAAATTACTTTTTCCATAAAAATGATGGAATTGACGAATGTCTTTGTCAAATAATTTAACAATACTTTCTTCTGTAGAATATTGTTGAAGATTCTTTTTGATTAACGCAATCGCAGTAGGATTATCCAAATATTTATTCTCTAAATCTTCTGAAGATAAAACCAATTGTTTAATCGTTTTATCTAAATCTGTATAACCTAAAAATCGTCCGTCTTGATCTATTTTAAAGGAAATCGAAACATTATTAACTAACGAAAAAGGATTATTTAAAAATGATTTTGAATTGAATTGTATATTTCTGAAATTCCACTTTACAATGGTTTCGTTTTGATAAATATTTTCAACTTGAATAATAACGTTATAAGTATATTGTTCTTGATGCGAAATCGTGTCATCTTCCAATTTCACTTCACTTGTTGTTACATTATATCGTTTTTCGTTTCCAATATTCCAATATGTTTTGGGAAAAATAATCGTTTCCTGCGGAGCATTAAAAATGGTATCATTTTTAACAACCGGTGAAATTGTATCTTGAATAGGATCTTGGGCAAATATTTTTATCGAAAAAAATAGAAAAAACAGATAATATGTAAAATTAATTTTCATTTATAAGTAATCAAACTAATTCAAAAATAGAGCAAATTATCTAAAATGAAGTTTGAAATTCGTTAAAAAATAAAATTTAGTCATTTAAAAGTTTTATACTTAATTGATTAACTGTTTTCTTAGAACCAATATTTAAGCTAAATAAATATTCAGATTTGATTAAAATTGAATTCAAATCGTACGTATTTTCATATTTCACTTTTAATTCAACTGTTTCTGAATATTTTTTGATTTCTTTTTTTACCTGTTCTTGCGACAAATTCAGTTTAGCATCATTCAACATATAATACGCCATTTCTTCCCATAATTTCTCAAAATCATCTTTGCTCAAATTTTGGTCAGAAGCAATTGTATACGTACCTTTTTCTTTGTTGATATCTTTTAGATAAGTATTTGTGGTAGAAGAAATTGGAAATCCAAAAATATTTTCCTGTACAGATTTTCCTTCATATGTTTCACCTAAACGAAAATATTGTCCATTAAAATAATTGAAAACGTGAATTTCTTGCTCAAAAACATAGGGAACATATGTTTTCGATTTGACCATTTCCTCAATGTACGCAATATTTGCCTTATAATCATCAGATTTTTTGCGTTGTTTACCAAGTTTATCTGTTATTTTAAGCAATTTTTCTTCAATCTGAGGAACATTTAATAATTCTAAAAATTCTCCAGAAGGATTTGTTGTGAATTCGTACTCTATTCCTTCAGAATTATTGATAAAATCGCGGTAAAATTCATCAGGATCATTGGATTGATTTTTACCATTTACAAATGTATACTTATTGGCAAAATCATTCTTGTCAACCAATTCCATCGATTTATTTGATTGGTTGATGACTTTAGAAACCGTATCATTTACAGAAATCGAAAAGTTACGATCTGTAAATGAGTAGTTATATATTTTGTTTAATTCTAAATTTGGTTTTACCTGTACAGATTTTTCTTCAAAATTCACCTGCGCAAAAATGGCAGGAGAGTATAGTAAAATCAAGGTAAATAGGCTTGTTTTCATTCTCTCTAAAAGTTGTACAAATATAGAATGATTATTGAATATCCAAGTTATTTATTGAACGAATCATTGTATCAATTGGCTTAGTTTCCGAAATTTCTTTTTCCATCAAAGTTCCACCGATTTCTTTCAGCTTTTTAACCTGCGGAATAAATCGATTTTCTAGTGAACCTATAGCTTTATTGTAACTTTGGGTTGCTTGGTTTAGATTATGACCAACCGTCGCCAAATGTTGTATTAAAACATTCACACGATTGTATAATTCTATTCCAGCATCTCGCATTTGATATATATTTTCCGCAACATTTAATTGTTGCCAGCTAAACGCAATTGTGCGAAGCATTGTAATCAAAGTAGTTGGTGTTGCAATAATTATTCTATTGTTTAGTGCATCTTCTATCAAAGTTCGCTCCAATTCTAACGCAGCACCAAAAGAACTTTCAATTTGCAGATACATCACCACATAATCGGGTGCTTCTGTGTATTGATTCCAATAAGCCTTAGAACTCAAATTCTTTAAATGTTCGCGTACAGCTTTCGCGTGCATTTGCAAATGATGTTTTCTCAAATTTTCATCTTCCGTTTCGAACGCAAGCATATATTGGTTTAACGGAACTTTAGAATCGACAATAACTTTTCGATTTCCAGGAAGATTAACGATTAAATCCGGGCGAAGCAAACCATTTTCGGACTGAACAGAAGTTTGTTCTTCAAAATCACAAAAAGATGACATTCCAGCAAATTCAACGACACGACGCAATCCAATTTCTCCGTATTTTCCTCTTGTGTGTGAAGTTTTAAGAGCAGAAACTAATGTATTGGTTTCTTTTTGCAATTTATCAGTTGTACCACGCATTGAATCTAAGAAAACTTTAATTTCTGAATAAGCGCCTTCTCGAGCTTTTTCTATTTCGGATATTTTTCCGTCAAATTTATTCAAGCTTTCATTTAATGGTTTGATTAACGAATCAATCGCTTGTTGACGTTTTTCTAAATCGTTTTGAGAATTAGAAAAATGTTTATCCAATGTTGTTTTCGCTAAATCAAGAAATTGTTCGTTATTACTTTTCAAAACTTGAGCTGAAAGTGCTTCAAATTGCTCTTTTAATCGTTCATTGGTTTCGAGCATAAACGATTTTTGCTCCTCCACAGCTTTCATTGCTTCTTGATGGCGAACCGTTAATTCTGTATTTTTTTCGCGCTCTTTTTGCCATTGATCCAAATTGAAATTTGCATCATCTTTTATTTCGATAAATTCATTTTTTAGCGAATCATATTGTTTCTGAAGTTCTTGGTGTTTTATTTCATTTCCAATTATGGCTGAATTTGCTTTCGACTTTGAATATAAAAAACTGATAACGGCTCCAATGATAAAAAAAAGGATGGATGAAAGTATGATAGCGCTGTTCATAATCTTAAAATTTAAACAAAGGAACGATTTTATACGACACAATATGTCGTTATTAAAAATAAAATCATAAAAAAACGACTTCTAAGAATCGTTTTTCATCTTAAATTAATTGTTTTGATCTCTTTAGATAATTTTTGTGCCTTTTATAAAATTAATGTTAAGAAAAAAGACAGCTTGAAAAAAGCTGTCTTTGTATGATTATAAATGAATAGAATCTTGGGATTCTGTCCTTAAATTATCTTTTGTTTCGAAGATAGAATTTTTGATGATTTGAGAACTTTCGTTCAAAATTGGTAAAATCTGGCTTTCGTCTTTTGTTTCTTTAAATCCTAATTCTAAAATCGGATCGATATAATACAAAATACTTGATGTTAAAAGTAAAGAGATTATTAATCCTAAAGCCGCTCCACCAAATCGATTAATGATTCCTAAACCAACTGCTTCTACTGTTTTTTGTGTTAAACTTGACGCTAATTTTATTGTGAAAAAAGCAATTGCAAATGTAATAACTAACGCAACCAAAGAAGTTAAGCTATCTGCAACAATGTTGTAAGAATCGACATAAACTTCGATGATTTGATAAAATTTAAAACTTAACCAAATTGCTACAAAAAAACCGACTAACCCAATTAATTGAGAAATAAAACCTTTGAAAAATCCGTTGATAAAACCAAAAGCTAACGCAATTAAAATCAGAATATCAAGTTGATTGAAATCAGTCATTAAGCGTTTTGTAATTGATGTTTTTCAGCGATTTTTTTCAATGTTCCAACTAAGACATCAATATCTTCTTTAGTTGTTTCGTATGAAAAAGATACACGTAAAGGCGTCATTTGATCAATTTCTTCTTCTGTGTACAATGTTTGCATAACTAATGAAACTTTTGCTGCACCAGAACTGCAAGCACTTCCTTGTGAAACAGCGATACCAGCTAATTCTAATTCGAATCCGATTAAGGCATCATGAAATGGTAATTTGATGCTTAATAATGCATACAAACTTTTGTCTAAATCATCTGATAATCCATTGAAAGAAACGCCTGGAATAGCTGCTTTTAATTGATCGATTGTATATTGTTTAATTTCTTTGATGTGATTAACATGAGCTTCTAACTCATCAATTGCTAAATCAAAAGCTTTTGAAAGTCCAACAATTCCGTATACGTTTTCGGTACCAGAACGCATTCCTCTTTCTTGTCCTCCTCCAGCAATCAAGGCTTTTAAATGCGAAGCTTTTTTTGCATATAAAAATCCAGCACCTTTTGGTCCATGAATTTTGTGTGCTGAGCAAGAAGCGAAATCCATTCCCAAATCTTGGAAATCTAAATCGTAATGACCAACTGTTTGCACCGTATCTGTGTGGAACAATGTATTATTTTCTTGACACAATTGCGAAATACGTTTAATATCTGTTAAATTTCCAATTTCGTTATTAGCATGCATCAAAGAAACCAATGTTTTTTTAGATTGATCTTTAACTAATTCCTCTAATTGAGCATAATCAATGTCTCCATTTTTTTGAATATTGATGCGGATTACTTCAACTTTTCCACGATATTCTAAATCTTTGATACTTTCTTGTACGCATTTGTGTTCCATATCCGAAGTAATGATACGTGTAACATCTAAATCATTTACACAAGAACGTATAATCGTATTGTTAGATTCTGTCCCACAAGAAGTAAAATAAATTTCGGCAGGAGAAATATTTAAACGCTGCGCAATGTTCTTTCGAGCCATTTCTATAAGTGCCTTGGCTTCTCTACCAAAAACGTGGGTAGAAGATGGATTTCCGAAAACATTTTTCATCACATTTGCCATTTCGTCAACTACTTCTGGACGAATTGCTGTGGTTGCTGCATTGTCTAAATATACTCTTTGCATTATCGATTATTTACTGTATTGTTGTTTACTTTGAGGTTTTGAACAACAAATTTAAGTAAAATGTAAGGATTGAAAAAGTAAAATGTTATTTAAAACGCATCAAGTCCGAAGACAAAAATCTCCACTCAGGTGTAAGAAGTATGCCTTCTTTTGCAATATACCATGGTGAGATTAAATCGTTGCTTGGATTAGAAAGAATATGAATGTCTTGACTTGGATAATAACTTTGAGCCAAAATGAATATATTATTCCCATTTTTATCTTTCGCTAAATCAATTACCATTACAGCATGACTTTTTATATTTCCCTTTTGAAAAAATACATCGCCAATTTGAATCTCTTTGATAGAGATTGGTTTTAATAATTCAGCAATTGTATTTGAATTTGTATTTTCTAAATAATAGATCAAATATTGCATGTATTTCGTATGAGAATAATCTCCTTTTACATAGTCAGTGTAAGGAATTGGCTTTGTAGAAATTTTAGACAATTTATCTATTTCATTGTATTTTTTCGAACGGAAGAAATACTCTAAACGCAAACTCATCATCGCATTTGCATTAAACTGTACATTTTTTTTGGGTTGTTCTAAATCTAAAACTCCTACATATATATTTGGATTAGATTTTTTTTGACCATCAAAAGAATAAACAGCTGTATTATTGTTTTTGAGCGGAAGGTTATTTATCCATTTACCAAAATCTGTATAATTTTGATTCCTTTCATAATTTGGAGGTGTATCAAATTTTTTGAAAATTTTTAATTCACGAGAATGAATGAGACTATACTCCTCATTTTCTATCAATTCATTATTAGTAGAAGATTTTAGAATATGAGTATTACAGGACGATAAAAGAGTAAATAATATTAAAAATGTAAAACTTAAAAATTTCATTAAAACTAAAAAAAAACGTGCTATTCTTTGGTTAAGAGTTGAATTTGATCTCTTAATTCGGCTGCTTTTATAAAATCTAAATTTTTTGCAGCATTTTCCATTTCTTTCTGCAATTTTTGTACCAATTTCTCTTTATCTTCTGTCGAATAATTTTCATTAATCTCTGCTGCTTGTTGAATCAAATGTTTTTGTTCGTAAGGATTTTCTTCAAAATCTGCTGCAGCTAAACTTAGTTTCGTTATTTTTTTGTTTAAAGCTTGAGGAACTTTATTGTGATCTTTGTTGTATTTCATCTGAATTTCACGACGACGATTTGTTTCATCAATCGTTAATTGCATACTATCTGTAATTTTATCTGCGTACATAATCGCCAAACCATTCACGTTACGAGCAGCACGACCAACCGTTTGCGTTAAAGAACGATGACTTCTTAAAAAACCTTCTTTATCAGCATCCAAAATTGCTACTAGAGAAACTTCAGGTAAATCTAAACCTTCTCTCAAAAGATTAACTCCAACCAAAACATCAAATAATCCAGCGCGTAAATCAGCCATAATCTGAACACGTTCTAATGTATCCACATCAGAATGAATATAACGACATCGAACGCCATATTTTGTCAAATATTTCGTTAACTCTTCCGCCATTCGTTTCGTTAAAGTAGTGACCAAAACACGTTCGTCTAACTCTACTCGTTTATTGATTTCTTCCATCAAATCATCGACTTGATTTTGTGTTGGACGAATTTCAATAATTGGATCTAATAATCCAGTTGGACGAATGACTTGCTCTACAACAACTCCTTCCGATTTTTCTAATTCATAATTCGCAGGTGTTGCCGAAACATAAATCACTTGATTTTGTAAAGCTTCAAATTCTTCAAATTTTAACGGACGATTGTCCATTGCGGCAGGAAGTCGAAAACCATATTCCACCAAATTCTCTTTACGCGAGCGGTCCCCACCATACATTGCATGAACTTGAGAAACTGTAACGTGCGACTCATCAATCACCATCAAATAATCTTCTGGGAAATAATCTAATAAACAGAACGGGCGAGTTCCTGGATCGCGACCATCTAAATATCTCGAATAATTCTCGATTCCTGAACAGTAACCTAATTCTTTAATCATTTCCAAATCAAATTCAGTACGTTCTTGCAAACGTTTTGCTTCGAGATGTTTTCCTATTTCATGAAAATACTCAACTTGTTTTCCTAAATCGATCTGAATATCAGCAATTGCGCCATTCAATGTATCTTTAGAAGTCACAAAAAGATTAGCTGGATAAATATTAATTTTATCTAGTTTAGTTGAAGTTTTACCTGTTTCTACATTGAAAACTGAGATTTCTTCGATTTCATCACCAAAGAAATTAATTCTGATTCCATCATCCGCATAAGCAGGGAAAATATCTAATGTATCTCCTTTAATTCTAAAATTTCCGCGTTGAAAAATACCTTCTGTTCTAGAATATAAAGCTTGGACTAATTTATGCAAAAAAGCTGTTCTCGAGATAATTTGCCCCGTTTCAATCTGAATCACATTTTTATGAAATTCTGTTGGATTTCCAATACCATATAAACACGAAACTGAAGCCACAACCAAAATATCGCGACGACCAGAAAGTAGGGAGGAAGTTGTACTTAAACGAAGCTTTTCAATTTCTTCATTAATTGATAAATCTTTCTCAATATAGGTTCCTGATGAAGGAATGTAAGCTTCTGGTTGATAATAATCATAGTAAGAAACGAAATATTCGACTGCATTATTCGGAAAAAATTCTTTGAATTCCATATACAACTGTGCCGCCAACGTTTTGTTATGTGCCAAAACTAAAGTTGGACGTTGCACATCTTGTACAACATTCGCGATTGTAAATGTTTTACCAGAACCTGTAACACCCAAAAGTGTTTGATAACGATCATTATTTAGAATACCATTTGATAATTCTTCAATAGCTTTTGGTTGATCACCAGTTGGCTTGAATTCAGAATTTAATTGAAACTGCATTCTACAAATTTACAAATTATTCAGATAAAAAAGGATTGTTATGAATTGTGATTTTACATAGAAGTTGATAAAAAATAAAAAGGCGACTTTAAGTCACCTTTTCATCAAAACCACAAAAAAATGAGAAAACTGTTTACTTAGTAAACAAACTTCCTTCCATTATTACAAGCTATTGCCCGCTATAACCATTGCAAATATATGTCGGTTTTCTGTGCGTGCACAATAATTTGTAATACTTTGTTTTATTGGTGTCGATAAAAGTTATTTATAATAGTGTTAAAACGTCTGATTACAACGTTTTTGTTGATTTGAATAAACTTTATAGTGTTAAGTTTACACTAGCGAATTTTCGCTAAATTCCATAATTTATCTAATTCGGAAATGGTTAAATCAGCTATGTTTTGACCATTTTCTTTCGCGATTTCTTCTAATTTCTGAAAACGTGTGATAAATTTTTTGTTCGATCTTTCTAAAGCATCTTCAGAATTGATGCCATTAAATCGTCCATAATTAATCAAAGAAAATAAAATGTCACCAAATTCCATCTCTTTATCTGTTGGATTTTGTTCTTCTTTGAATTCATTAATTTCCTCGATAATTTTATCAAAAACTTGATCAGAATTTTCAAATTCAAATCCAACACCTTTTACTTTGTCTTGAATTCGGTAAGCTTTTACCATTGCTGGGAGAGAAGTAGGAACGCCAGAAAGTACAGATTTGTTACCTTCTTTTAGTTTGATTTGTTCCCAATTTTGAAGCACCTTTTCTTCTGTATTTGCTTCTACATCGCCGTAAATATGTGGATGACGATGAATTAATTTGTCACAAATACCATTTAAAACATCAGCAACATCGAAGTTGTTTTGTTCTGATGCGATTTTAGAATAAAAAACTAGGTGAAGAAAAACATCACCTAGTTCTTTTTTTATTTCATCCGAATCTTTTTCGATGATGGCATCCGAAAGTTCATAAATTTCTTCGATAGATAACGTACGCAACGTTTCCATTGTTTGTTTACGATCCCACGGACATTTTTCACGTAATTCATCCATTATATCCAACAATCTTTCGAAAGCCTGTAATTGATCTTTACGTGTATTCATCTCTAATTATTCAGCGTCTTTATCTTTTTTTGCTGTTGTTTTTTTAGCAGCAGTTTTTTTAGCTGGTTTTTCTTCAGCCTCTTTTTTGTCAGCAGCCTTTTTAGCAGGAGCTTTCTTTTTTGGTTTTTCTTCCACAACAACTTCTTCTGTAGCTTCTACTTCAGCAACAGGAGCTTCTTGTGCTTGTTGAGCAGCCATTGCAGCTTCTACAGCAGCTAAGTCGATGTTTAATAATCCGTTTTTGTGTAAGATATTATACCATTGGAATAATTTTTTCAAATCAGAATCATAAACTCTTGAATCGTCATATTCTGGTAAAACTTCTTCCATATATTTACGCAATTCTGCACCAGAAGTTTTGTAATCGATCGTTTCTCCTCCGTTTTCTTTTTTGTAAATTCTGAAGAAAACTTCAGCCAAAGGAAATTCTTGTGATACTCCGTAAATAGCAACGTTGTCTAATAAACTAACATTGTAGTTAGAAGCGATTGAGATTTTTTTACCTTTTTCTAAATCTTCAACAACAAAACCACCTCTTGTTTGAGAAACTAAACGGTATAATCCTGGTTTTCCTGAAATTGCGATAACTCTTGATAAATCCATATTCTATTATGTTTAAGGGTCTATGAAGGGAATTTCATTTTGTAACTCGTGTTTACTTTCCCTTTTGTTATATTTTTTAATTTATTACTTATTAATTTCTTTTTAAAGCTCGAAATATAGTCAATAAAAAGCTTTCCTTCCAAATGATCGTATTCGTGTTGAATAACTCGAGCGCGAATATCCGAAAAAGTTTCGGTATGTTTCACCCAATTTTCATCAAAATATTCTAAAGTTACCGATTCTGGACGTGTTACATCTTCGTGAATGTGAGGAATACTCAAACATCCTTCTGTAAAAGCCCATTCGTCTCCTTCTGAACTACTGATTTTTTTTGGATTGATGAAAACACGTTTGAAATCTTTTAATTCATCTTTTACATCATCATAATCTTCATCTTCTTCGAAAGGCGAGCAATCAACAACAAATAAACGTATATCTTTCCCGATCTGAGGCGCTGCGATACCAACTCCGTTAGAGTCATACATTGTATCGAACATATTTTGGATCAGTTCTTGTAAATTTTTATAATCTTGATCGATTTCTTGTGAAACTTTACGCAAGACAGGATCTCCGTAAGCTACAACTGGTAATACCATTTTCTGATCTTTTTTTATTAATTTAACGGCAAAGATACAATTTGTTATAGTTTATGTGATAAAAATGATTGTAAAATTATTACGGCACTCACTTTATCGACCATTCCTTTTTCTTGACGTTTTTTCTTTTTCATTCCTCCAGCAAACATTGCTTGAGAAGCCATTTTTGAGGTAAACATCTCATTTTCACGATGAATTTTAATCAACGGAAATTGTTCAGAAAATTTTTTCAAAAAAGGTTGAATTTGATTTTCAATCTCATTTAATTCTCCTGAAAAACGAACAGATAATCCAACTACAAGGTCAGAAACGTTTTCTTTCTCGATATATTGTTTCAAGAAATCCATCAATTTTGATGTATCAATTGTATCAACTGGCGAAGCTATAATTTGCAATTCATCGGTTACGGCAACGCCTGTTCTTTTTCCTCCGTAATCTAACGCTAATATTCGTGACATTTGGCAAATTTAAAAAAACGATTCAATAATAAATAATCTCTATGAAATCCCTTGATTATAATTTTTATATTTGTGGCTATTATTAATAAAGATGGAGAATTTAAAACAAATCATAGAAAAAGCTTGGGACAATAGAGAATTGTTACAAGAAGAGTCAACACAAATTGCAATTCGTGAAGTAATTGAGTTAATCGATAACGGACAATTACGTTGTGCAGAACCAGTTGGAGAAGATTGGCAAGTAAACGAATGGGTGAAAAAAGCAGTTGTAATGTATTTCCCAATTCAGAAAATGGAAACTTTAGAAGCTGGAATTTTTGAATACCATGATAAAATGGAATTGAAACGTAACTACGCTGAAAAAGGAATTCGTGTTGTTCCAAATGCTGTTGCTCGTTATGGTGCGTATATTTCTTCGGGAGTTATTTTAATGCCTTCTTATGTAAATATTGGTGCTTATGTGGACGAAGGAACAATGGTTGATACATGGGCTACTGTAGGTTCTTGTGCTCAAATTGGGAAAAATGTTCACTTATCTGGTGGTGTAGGAATTGGTGGAGTTTTAGAGCCATTGCAAGCTGCTCCAGTAATTATCGAAGATAATGCATTCATTGGATCTCGTTGTATCGTTGTAGAAGGAGTTCGCGTAGGAAAAGAAGCGGTTTTAGGAGCAAATGTTGTTTTAACAGCATCGACTAAAATTATTGATGTAACAGGTGACGAACCAATTGAAATTAAAGGTTATGTTCCTGCTCGTTCAGTAGTTATTCCAGGTTCTTACACGAAAAAATTTGCTGCAGGTGAATACCAAGTTCCTTGTGCATTAATCATCGGAACTCGTAAAGAATCTACAGATAAAAAAACTTCATTAAACGATGCATTGCGTGAGCATAATGTAGCGGTTTAATTAGAATAAAATTTTATAAAATATAATCCTCAGCAGTTTTGTTGAGGATTTTTTTATTTTCGAATCAAACATATTTTAGTAGTTTTGCTTTATAACTATGTTTTATGAAAATTTTGATTATCCAACACAAGATGATAGGCGATGTTTTAATCACATCATTGTTGTGCGAAAATATCAAAAAAGCTTATCCAAATGCTATTGTTGATTATTTAATCAATAGTAATACTTTGCCTGTTTTAGAGAATAATCCGTACATCGATCATAAAATTGTTTTTGACGAAAAAGAAAACAAAGGCTTGATGAATTTGATTAAATTCTCGAAAAAAGTTAATCAAAATAGATATGATATTGTAATTGATGCTTACTCAAAATTACAGAGTTGGGTGGATGTTTTTATCAATAATGCACCAAAAAAAATATCATATAAAAAGATTGGAAGAACGTTTTTGTATACAGATAATGTAGAAAAACATGACGAACCAAATTCATATTTAGGTTTAGCAATCGAACATCGTTTGTCTTTATTGAAGCCTTTAGGAATTGAAACGCCTTTGGCTACAGAACCAAAATTATATTTAACAGAAGAAGAAATAAACTTTGCGAAAGATTTATTCACAAAACATCAAATTGATTCTACTCGTAAAACGGTTATGATTAGTTTGCTTGGTTCTGATCTTTCAAAAACTTATCCGTTGAATCAAATGGCAAAAATGGTTGATTTTATTGGTCAACGTTATAATGTCAATATTTTATTCAATTATTTTCCGAAACAATTATCGCAAGCAAAAGAAGTATATAATCAATTATCTGATGAAACCAAATCGAAAGTTTATTTTGAATTGTTGGGTAATGATTTGCGCGAGTTTATTGCAATTGCAAACGAATGTGATGTGATTGTAGGAAATGATGGAGGAGCAATTAATATGTCCAAAGCTTTAGGGAAAAAATCATTTATTATTTTCTCTCCTTGGATTGATAAAAAAGTTTGGGCAACTTTCGAAGATGGAATTCATCACACAAGTGTTCATTTAAAAGATTATTTTCCTGAAAAACTTGGAGATTTAAACAATCGTCAAATAAAAAAACAAGTTGATGAATTTTATTTAATCTTTGACTTCGAGTTGTTTAAAGAAAAACTAGAATATTTCTTATCACCATTAATAAAATAAAAATAGAAATTTTGAGTTTCTATTTATAAAATTTGATTACTATAGAGAATGTCTACTAAAATTTCTGCTTTACTAATTACACTTAACGAAGAAAAAAACATCAAAAGATTTCTTGATGAGGCTAGTTATGCAGATGAAATAATTATTGTAGATTCATATAGTACAGACAAAACGGAAGAAATTGCATTCCAAAATCCAAAAGTAAAGTTTGTAAAACGCAAGTTTGATAATTTCACAAATCAACGAAATTATACACTTTCTTTGGCAAAAAATGATTGGGTCACTTTTTTTGATGCAGATGAAGAACTTTCATCTGAATTAAAAGAAGAATTAATAAAGAAAGTAAATTCAAATTTACAGGATGTAGCTTTTATGGCTTATCATTCATTTTATTTTAAGAATAAGAAAATAGAATTTTCTGGTCAGCAAAATGTGAGAGCTGTTCGTCTTTTTAGAAAATCTAAATGTAGATATAAAGATGGTTTGATGGTTCATGAATTATTAGAATGTGATGGGGCAGTAGGTGATTTGGAACAAAAAGTGAAACATCATACGTTTATTGATGAAGAATATTATTTAGATAAACTTAATAGTTATTCTCGCTTACGAGCACAAGAACTTCGTCTCAAAAATTTGAAACCATCATTTTATCATTATACCATAAAGCCTGCTTATCGTTTTTTCAATTATTTTGTGGTGAGATTTGGTTTTTTAGATGGAAAAGATGGTTATACAATTGCAAAACTACATGCAATTTCTGTTGCAAATCGTTATAAATATTTGGACGAAATTTATAGAAAAGAAAATCAAAACTTAGGTTAAATAAAGAAGTTTGAGATTTTATTATACATTTGTCATACATTAAAAATAATACAATGAAAGCATATGTTTTTCCAGGACAAGGCGCTCAATTCTCTGGAATGGGTAAAGACTTGTACGAAAATTCTGAAATCGCAAAAGAATTATTTGACAAAGCAAACGAAATCTTAGGATTTGATATAAAATCAATTATGTTTGAAGGTTCTGCTGAAGACCTAAAACAAACAAAAGTTACGCAACCAGCAGTTTTTTTACATTCTGTTATTTTAGCGAAAATTTTACCAGATTTTAAACCAGAAATGGTTGCAGGACATTCTTTAGGAGAAATTTCTGCTTTAGTTGCAAATGGAACTTTAGACTTTGAATCTGGATTAAAATTAGTTTACAAACGTGCTTTAGCAATGCAAGCTGCATGTGAAGCTAATCCATCTACAATGGCTGCAATCTTAGGGTTAGAAGATAAAATTGTAGAAGATGCTTGTGCAGAAATTGATGGAGTTGTAGTGGCTGCAAATTACAATTGTCCAGGTCAGTTAGTGATTTCTGGAGAAATTGAAGCGGTTAATGTAGCATGCGAAAAACTGAAAGAGTTAGGTGCAAAACGAGCATTAGTTTTACCAGTAGGAGGAGCTTTTCACTCACCTTTAATGAAACCTGCTGAAGAAGAATTAGCACAAGCTATTGAAGAAACAACATTCAATACTCCAATTTGTCCAGTTTATCAAAATGTAAGCACAACAGCTGTTACAGATCCTGCTGAAATTAAGAAAAACTTGATTGCTCAATTAACTGCTCCAGTAAAATGGACGCAATCTGTTCAAAATATGATTGCTGATGGTGCGAGTGAATTTATTGAGGTTGGACCAGGAAATACTTTACAAGGTTTAGTGAAAAAAATAAACAGAGAGGTCTCAACTTCTTCGGCACAAATCTAAACGAAATGAAAACATACCGTTCCAATGGAAAATTATTCCTTATCGGGGAATATATTGTGATTGATGGGGCGAAAGCATTTGCATTGCCCACAAAATATGGGCAATGTTTGTTTGTGGAAAATTCATCAGAAATAGAAAATTTAATCACTTGGAAAGCAACTAAATTTGATAATTCTATTTGGTTTGAAACTAAAGTTAGATTGAATGATTTAGAAATAATTTCGTCTACAAATGATAAATTAAGTCAATCATTACAAAATATTTTAAAACAAGCTAAAATTTTAAATCCTGATTTTTTTGATTCTAATAACAGTTATCAATGTTTAACGAAGTTAGAATATCCGCAAGAATGGGGACTGGGAAGTAGTTCGACTTTGATTGATTTGATTAGTCAATGGATAGAAATAAATCCGTTTGAATTAAATCAATTAACCTTCAATACAAGTGGTTATGATATTGCATGTGCGCATCATCATCAGCCCATTTTGTTTTCGAATAATCCTATCGAAGTAGAAGATTTAGAATTGAATTGGAATTTTAAAGATCAACTTTATTTTGTTTATCTTAATCAAAAGCAAGATACACAAGCCGTTGTTGGAAATCATTATAAGAACAAATCAAAAGATTGGAAAATGATTCAAGAGCTTTCTGATTTGGTTGTTCAAGCAACTAAAGTTGAGAATTTAACTGATTTAGAATCTATTTTAGATGAATATCAAGAACGATTAGGAGATTTTATGCAAATTTCGCAAGTCAAAGAATTGCATTTTCCTGATTATTTAGGAGCTGTAAAAAGCCTCGGAGCTTGGGGCGGAGATTTTGTTTTAGTGACGTATAGAGAAGGAATGAACGATTATTTTAAAGAAAAAGGATATGAGATTATTATTCCGTTTTCTGAAATGATAAAATAACAAAAAAGCAGATTTANNTAAATCTGCTTTTTTGTTATTGTTTTTTACCAATCATGGCTTTTAATTTCTTTTTTCGAGCTTGTTTTGTTTGAAATTTTTGCTGGAATTCTTGTGTTTTATTCCACATTTCTTTAATAACTTCTTGTTCTGGTTTATTAATAAGTTTCGCATATTCTTTTCCCATAATTTCTATCATTTCTTTTTGAGGAGTTAGACGAGAAAAATTTTTCATTCGAATATCAAAACTCATTGAATTATGAAAATTCATGCGATTTAAATCAACCAAATAAAACTCATATTGATTTTCTCCAACTTGCTTAATTAAAGTATTTCCAGGAGAATGATCCAAAAATTCAATTCCAGCTTCATGCAAATCAAATGTGAATTTTGTAAATTGTTTCAAGATTTCATTTCGATTTGAATAATTAATATCTAAAACTAATTCTCTAAAAGTTATTTCAGATGTAACTAATTCACAAAAATAATAACTTTTTAAAAATGAGATTGTATTAAAATTTTCGACATATGCGATTGGAGTAGGTGTTTTAAAACCTAAATCAATTAATTTATTAGCATATAAGAATGATCGTTCAGCTTTTGATTTTCTGAAAAATCGATATACAAATTTATTGACAATATTCGGAATTTTGAATGATTTAATCGTAGCAATTTTACCCGATTTTAATGTCTTTTTTTTGATAGAATTTCTTGTGCCTTTTGCAATATAATCGTCAATCAAGTCAAAATTGTCAATAATGGATTTGATTTCAGTTTGCGTGGTTTTATAATTATTATTTACGACAATTTTCTGTGTCATTTTTCAAAATATTATAATTAATATAGAAAAAATCTATATTTCATTTTAATCTGTCAAAGATATGTCTATTTTTGTTGAAAATAAGGACAACTTAAAACAAGTTTTTTTAAAATTTTAGAACCTAACTTATGGTAAAAAAAATTCTTTTAGAATCTCATAATCTAAAGAATCGTGCAACTGGTTTCGGAGTTTTTAATTACGAATTGATTAAAGCTCTTTCTAAATTAAATTTTGATGATCAAATTTATTTACTTTACAAAAAACCTGAAGATTTAAGGACTGAATTTGGTACTAAATTTCATTATAAAAAATATTATAGTTTAATGCGCAATCCGTTTTTCAGAACGCGTGAAAAGTATGATGTTTGGCACTCCTTAAATCAAAATATAAAAGTTGAACCTTGTCATAAACCAAAAAAATATGTTTTGACGATTCATGATGTTAATTTTATGGAAGAAAATTCGCTTGATTATAGTCCAAATCACATTAAATATTTTAAAGAAAAGATTAAGCGAGTAGATGTTATCACATTTATTTCTGAATATGCAAAGAAACAAACTATGCAATATTTTGATATTTCGGGAATAGAAAATACAATAATTTATAATGGAAATTCAATTTCAGAAATTATAAATTGTGATGATTTTCAATCTCCATTAGATATTTCAAAACCTTATTTTTATACGATTGGAGCTTTTCTTGAAAAGAAAAATTTTGAATCACTTGTAAAAATGATGAAATTTTTACCAGATTTTAATTTGATTATTTCTGGGAATTGTACGAATGCCTATGGTCAAAAAATAAAAGATTTAATTGCTAAAGAAAAATTAGAAAACCAAGTTTTTTTATCAGGTAAAGTTTCTGAACGAGCAAAGCAATTTTATATGCAAAATTGCGAAGCGTTCTTATTTCCATCAACTGGAGAAGGTTTTGGTTTGCCTCCCTTAGAAGCGATGAGCTTTGGAAAACCAATTATTTTATCTGATAAAACGTCTTTACCAGAAATTGGTGGAAAAGATGCGTTTTATTGGAATGATTTTGAACCAGAATATATGAAAAATGTAGTGGAAGATGCGTTAAATCAATACAATCAAAATTCAGATTATTTTATAGAAGCTTATATCAAAAGAGCTGGAAGTTTTAGTTGGGATAAAGCGGCAAATGAATATCTAAAGGTCTATGAAATCTAAAATCTATTTTGCGATAAATAATATTTCGAAGAAAATCGACTTCATTCAACTTTCCTATAATACCTTTGCACTCAAATTTATAAAACAAAGAAAATGTCAGATATAAACGAAATTGTAGCCAAACTAAAACAAGGAGAAACAATGCTTTATCCAACAGACACAATTCTTGGACTGGGTTGTGATGCGAAGAATGAGGCTGCAATCGAAAAAATTTATCAGATAAAAAATCGTCCTTCATCAAAATCGTTGATTATTTTGGTTGATTCTCCACGTATGTTACAAAATATTGTTGAGGTGCCAGAATTAGCTTGGGATTTGATTGATTTGAACGAAAAACCTCTTACAATTATTTACGATAATCCAAAAGGTTTACCACAATCGTTAATTGCAGAAGATAATACAATTGCCATTCGAATGACTGATGATTTGTTTTGTAAAAAAATCATCGGGAAATTAGGAGGACCAATTGTGTCTACATCGGCTAATTTATCAGGAGAATCTTCTCCAAAAGTGTTTTCGGAAGTTAATCCTACTATTTTAGAGCGTGTTGACTTTTATCCAGATGAAACAAAAACCTTTGTACCTCAGTTCACTGCATCAACGATAATTAAATTAGGTCTAGATAACGAAGTAAAAGTTATTAGAGAGTAGTTTTTTATTTCAAAACTTATACTTTTGCAGAATGAAAATCTTAGAAGCCGTATCAAATCCAATTTTTAGAAATGTAGCAGAAGTTGCTGATGAAATTAATCAAGAAACTTATGTGGTTGGTGGATTTGTACGCGATTATTTATTGAATCGTGGTCAGAAAAAGGACATCGATTTTGTAACAGTTGGAAATGGAATTTTATTGGCTAAAGAATTGGCTAATAAATTAGGACATACATCACAAGTTTCAGTTTTTAAACGTTTTGGAACAGCAATGTTCAAATATAAAGACACAGATTTGGAATTTGTAGGTGCGCGAAAAGAAAGTTATTCAGAAGATAGTCGAAAACCACATGTTGAAGACGGAACGTTGGAAGACGACCAAAAACGTCGTGATTTTACGATCAATACATTGGCAATTTCGATGAATAAAGAGAATTTTGGCGAATTAATTGATCCTTTTAATGGAGTAGAAGATTTGAATAATAAAATTATCAAAACACCATTAGAGCCGAATGTTACCTATTCTGATGATCCTTTGCGTATGATGCGTGCGATTCGTTTTGCAGCTCAATTGGATTTTGAAATAGAAAAAAAATCTTTTCAGGCAATAATTGATAATGCAGAACGTATTAATATCGTATCTTTTGAACGCGTAATGGATGAGTTTCAGAAAATTATGATGACTGACAAACCTTCGGTCGGATTATTGTTGTTGGAACAATCAGGATTAATGCAACATATTTTACCAGAATTGGTTGCGTTAAAAGGAATCGAAGAGGTTGAAGGTCAGAAACATAAAGATAATTTTTATCATACGTTAGAAGTCGTTGATAATATTTCTGTCAACACAGATAATGTTTGGTTACGTTGGGCAGCGTTGTTGCATGATATTGGAAAAGCTGTAACAAAACGTTTTGATAAAAATGTAGGTTGGACATTTCATTCGCATGAATTTGTTGGATCAAAAATGGTATTAAAATTGTTCAGACGATTAAAATTACCATTAGGACCGCAAGTAAAATATGTTCAGAAGTTAGTCATGATGAGTTCTCGACCAATTGCTGTTGTAACAGACGACGCTACAGATTCGGCATTACGTAGATTATTGTTTGATGCTGGAGAAGATTTCGACGATTTAATTACGCTTTGCAAAGCTGATATTACAACAAAAAATGAACGTAAACAAAAACGTTTCAAACAAAATTTTGAAGTTGTAGAACAAAAAATAAAAGATGTTGAAGAACGTGATAAAGTACGTAATTTTCAACCACCAATTACAGGTGAACAAATAATGGAAATATTTGATATTCAGCCAGGAAAAGAGATTGGAATCTTAAAAAATGCCATCAAAGAAGCAATTTTAGAAGGCGAAGTAGAAAATAATTATAATTCTGCATTAGAATTTGTAATTAATATGGGAAAAGATTTAAATTTGGAACCGAAAAATATTTAGAAAGTGATATATAAAATTCGTGTATTCCTTGATGCAAAAGAGGATGTTTTTAGAGACATAGAAATTAAAGAGAAGCAAACATTATTCACATTGTACAAAGGTATTATTAGTGCTTTTAGTTTACAAGGTGAGGAGTTGGCGTCGTTCTATGAAGTAGATGAAGATGGAAACCAAACAAAAGAAATTCCTTTAGAGGATATGTCTGATGATGGAACTGATGAAACAATGGCTGATTTTTATATCAAAGAAGCTTTTGCTAATCAAGGAGATCGTATGGCTTTTGTATATGATTTTATGGAAATGTGGACATTTGTGGCTGAATTAATTTCTGTAGAAGATAAACCAGCTGTTCTTAATTATCCATTAACGGTTTACCGTTTCGGTTCAATGCCTCTTAAAGCGCCTAAAAAAGACATGATGGTTGATTTAGACGATGAAGAAGATATTGATTTTGCAGAAGATGCTGAATTAAATGATTTACAAATCGACGAAGATTTAGACGTAGACGATTTATAAAAACTACAACTAATCAACTTATATATCAAAAAATCTGAATGGCAACATTCAGATTTTTTTTGTGCTATATATCAATCATTTGATAATTATTTCATTTCCGCAACCAACCATTTTTCCGTAACTTGCATCTACTGATAAAAGAAAGAATCTATGAAACAGCTACTGTTTTTATTATTAATTTTAACCAATTCGATGCTTATGGCTCAATCCCCAACGATTGATCAAAAGTGGAAAGAAATTGACCAACAAATGCAAAATGGTCAATTCAAATCAATCCTACCAAAAATTGATGAACTAAAAGCTTTATCAAAAAAGCAAAATAATCAACAAAGTTATCTGAAAGCTTTGTTTTATGAAGCAAAAATAAAAGTTGCAACCTCTGATGAAACAGATGATGTAAACTTCGTTTTTGATTTGTTTAAAAAGGATTTAGATGAAAAATCAATTGTAAATAATGCGATTGTTTATTCATATTTAGCTGAGTTATATCAATTGTATTACAACGAAAATCGTTGGAAAATCAATAGTCGTACAAATGTCGAAAATCAAGCTACAAATGATGTGAGATTTTGGACAGAAGATACTTTTAAGAAAACAATTAATGATTATTTTTCGAAATCAATTCAACCAAAAAATGAATTAATAAATGCAAAATCTCAAGATTATAAAATGATTTTGAATCTTGCAGAGGATAAGAAAAATGCGCAACAACAATTGGATTTAACGCCAACTTTATATGATGTTTTAGCGAAAAAATATATCAATTATCTGAATGAGAATGATGAAAAAGATAAAGCAAATCAATTGCTTTCTGATTTAGTTGAGATTAATAAACAAAAGAATAACGAAAATGCTGTTTTGTACAATGAATTGATTTTAATTGATTCAAACCGCGGTTCGACTTCGGTTCAAGAAATTATTAAACAAAAAGAATCTTTAGCAACAAAATATCCAAAAGCATGGTATTCGTCTTATGTGTATGCAACTTTAGCGACGGATTATTATGGTTTGCAAGAAGATAAATTGGCGAACGTAAATAAGATTTTTGAACTACAACAAAAAGTTGCGAAGCATTATCCAAATTCGGAGGAATTAGAGAATATAAATAATTTAGTTTCGAAGATCAAATCGCAAGAATTAAGTGTGCAAGCAGAGCGATATATTAATGAAAATCAGAATACGCCAATTCAATTAACGCATAAAAACTTGTCACAAGTTTTTGTAAAAGTTTTCGCTTATAATGAAGGTTTTGATGGAAAAGATAAAATACAAGCTTTAAATGTTTACAACGAAAATAAAATTGCAGAAGCGCAAAAATTTCTGAATAGTTTAAAGGTTGTTGATCAATATGCAATTGATGTTAAATCGTTTGAAGATTATCAAAATCATTCGACAATTGTTATATTAAATCCACTAAAATCTGGTCGTTATATTGTCCTATTTTCGAATAATTCTGAATTCAGAATTAACACAAAAGACGATATTGATTATTTAGATGTAATGGTTTCGAAATATGCGATAAATTCTTTAAATGATAAATTGTCGGTTGTGAATCGTGAAACTGGAAAACCAGAAAGTAATGTTGCGGTTGAGTTTTCTAATTTGACAAATTATAATAAAAAGGAAACAAAAACTTTAACATCGGATAAAGATGGAATAATAACAATTCCTTCGGGCTGGAGAAATCTTCAATATCGTGTGAAAGACGAACATACTATTTATTCAACGTATTACTACGATTATAATCGTGATGATGAAGATGATGATTCTTCTGTCAAGATTTTCACAGATCGTGCGATTTATCGTCCTGGACAAACGGTTTATTTCAAAGGAATTTATTATTCATCGAAAGATAAAACTCGAAATGTCATTCCAAATTCTAAATTGACGATTGCTTTATATGATGTTAACAATAAAGAGCTTTCTAAAATAGATTTAACAACTAATGAATTTGGATCTGTAAATGGAAGTTTTATTTTGCCAAGTTCTGCTTTAACAGGTAACTTTTCGATCAGAGCTATTAATGAAGACGGTTATTATTCATTCAAAGTGGAAGAATATAAACGTCCAAAATTCAAAGTAGAAATCGAGAAAAATAAAGGTGTTTATAGTTTAAACGATAAGGTAAAAGTAGAAGGAAAGGCAATTGCTTTTTCTGGTGCCAATATCGATAATGCAAAAGTTTCGTATCGTGTTTATCGTCAAGAAATTTTTACGTTTTGGCCTTGGTATCGCTCAATTCCAGCAGATCGTGGCGAGCGAGAAGAAATTACGTTTGGTGATACAACAACTGATGCGGAAGGAAAATTTAATTTCGAATTTGTAGCAAAACCAGCTTCGGAGAAAAAGAAAGATGAGGTAAGAACGTACAATTATTTTATCGAAGTAAATGCAACAGATATCAATGGAGAAACGCAGTCTGAGTCTTCTTCGGTGAAAGTTGGTGATACGAGAATGTCGTTGAATGTAGCTGTTTCGGAGAAAACAAAAGCGGACGATTTGAAAGCTTTCAAAGTTGAAGTGAAAAACTTGAATGATGAAAAATTAGATGGAAAAGGTCATATCGAAATTTATTCGTTAAATGCGCCAAAAGAAGTTGTTCGTCGTCAAAAATTTACAACAGATTATAATGTTTATTCGAAAGAAGAATTCAAGAAATTGTTTCCGAATGAACCTTATGGCGATGAAATGAATCCAAAAACATGGACAACCAATCAAAAGGTTTTCGAAAGTGATTTTGATACAAAAGTTTCTGATGAAATTCAATTCAATCAAGCGTCAAATTTAGAAGAAGGTTATTATGTCTTCAAAGGTTTTGTGATGGATGGAACTCAAAAAGTTGAGGTGGATAAATTGGTTTATGTTTCGAATGAAAAAAAAGCCAACGAAATCAAAACGCTTTTAGCAGTTTCGCCAAATCAATCAACTTATCAGCCAAAAGATGTTGCAAAAATTGAATTCAAATCGGGTTCTAAAAATACCTTTGTCTATTATGAAGTAGAGGCAAATCAAACAATTATTGAGAAAGGTTTCTTGGATTTGAGTAAGAAATCGGTTGTTGAAATTCCTATCAAAGAAGAATATCGTGGCGGAATTTATGTGAATTATGCGATGACGAAATTCAATGATGTGCAAACAGGAAGTCTTAATTTGGCAATTCCATTTACAAATAAACAACTGAAAGTTACGGCTGAAGTTTTACGTGATAAATTGACGCCAGGTGCAAAAGAAAAATGGCAATTAAAAATAGAAGGACCAAATAAAGACAAAGTTTCGGCTGAGGTTTTAGCAAGTATGTATGATGCTTCGTTGGATCAATTTGCGTCGAATTCTTTAGATTTTAATGTGTATGATTTTACAAATTCAAGAAGAAATAACCCTTTTAATCTATATCAATTTTATATAACAAATCAATCTCGAGCAATTTATTATCGTACAAATTATGATTTTTATGCAAGAGGATATGCAGGATTAGACCTTAATTTATTTGATTTTGGATTTAACCAATATCGTATGAATCGTAGGATGATGAAATCGGTAGCTGCGCCAAGTGCAAATGTAGAAAATGAGTTAGCGGGAAGTGTTGCAGGTATTCAAGTAGAAACTGCTGATGCTGAAGTTGCTTATGTAGCAAAATCTTCAAATTCAGGAGAAGCTCCAACTGTAATTAGAGGTAATGCTAATTACTATTTAGCAGATAATTCACTTGCACTTTATGTTATAGACGGAATCGTATATGATATAATGCCAGAACTTAATTCAGATGATATTCAGTCTATGAATGTATTGAAAGGAGAAGAGGCGACTGCTTTATATGGAGCAAGAGGAGCAAATGGAGTAGTGATTATTACAACTAAAAAAGAGGCAAACGCAACTTTAGATAATGTAAAAGCGCGTACAAATTTAAATGAAACAGCCTTCTTTTATCCAAACTTAAAAACAGATGCAAAAGGAAATATTATTATAGAATTTACTACGCCAGAAAGTTTAACAGAATGGAAATTTATGGCAATTGCACATACGCCAGACCTTAAAACAGGTTATTTGGAGCAAAATGTTCGCACGCAAAAAGACTTGATGGTTGTGCCAAATATGCCACGTTTCTTACGTGAAGGCGATCAAATTTCGGTTTCGTCTAAGATTAATAATTTATCAGATAAGGTATTAAATGGTTCTGCGAAATTGATGTTGTTTGATGCGTTTACCAATCAACCAATTGATGCACAATTCAAATTGACAAATGCAGTTCAGAATTTCTCTGTTGCAAAAGGAAATTCGGATCAAGTGACGTGGATAATTGATGTTCCGAAAAATGTACAAGCGGTTGTTTATCGTGTGGTGGCTTCGGCTGGAGATTTTTCGGATGGTGAAGAATCGGCTTTACCAATTTTGACAAATCGTATGATGGTGACAGAAACGTTGCCGATTTATGTGAAAGAAGGTCAAAAGAAATCGTTCCAATTTGATAACATGATCAACAATAAATCGACTTCGTTAGATAATTTCAAATTAACATTCGAGATGACAACGAATCCGATTTGGTATGCAGTTTTCTCGTTGCCTTATTTGCGCGAATATCCTTACGAATGTGCAGAGCAAGTGTTCTCGCGTTTATATGGAAATATGATTTCAGAAAAAGTGATCAATTCAAATCCAAAAATTAAAGCTGTTTTTGATGATTGGAACAAAAAAGGTGAATTGAAATCAAAATTACAATTGAACCAAGAATTGAAAAATATCATTTTAGAAGAAACGCCTTGGATGAAAAATGCAGAAAGCGAAGAAGAGCAAATGAAGCAAATTGCAGTTTTATTTGAATTGAATCAAATGCAAACGGAAATGAAATCGGCTTTCCAAAAATTATCGGATAAACAACAATCAAATGGTGGCTTTGCTTGGTTTGACGGTGGTCGTCCAAACGAATATATCACAACGCATATTGTTTCTGGTTTCGGAAATATGAAGAAAATGGATGTGAATTTCAAAGCATTTGAAATAGATGTAAATCCATTAATCAAAAAAGCGATTCAGTTTATTGATGATGAGAATTTAAAACGTTTCAAAGAGTTCAAAAAAGATCAAAAATCATTCAAGGATGTTACGTATTCAGACGGTTTACATTATTTATATGCGCGTTCGTTTTTCTTAGAAGATTATCCGATGTCGAAAGAATTGGAAGAAATGAAAACAGCGATGTTAAAGAATCTAAATGATACAAAATTAGAGTTGTCGTTGCAACAAAAAGCAATGGCTGCAATTGTGATGAATCGTTTTGGAATGCAGTCTGCTGCTAAGATTGTAGTCAATTCGATCAAAGAAAAAGCAGTAGAATCGGATGAAATGGGTATGTATTGGAAAGAAAATCAACCGGGTTGGTTTTGGTATCAAGCGCCTGTAGAAACACAATCGTTGTTAATCGAAGCATTTGACGAGGTAACAAAAGATGAAAAATCTGTCGAAGAAATGAAAGTTTGGTTATTGAAAAATCGTCAAACAAATCAGTGGAATTCGACAAAAGCAACGACAAAAGCGGTTTATGCTTTAATGAATTTCGGAAAATCTTGGATAGATGCAGAGAAAGGAATTGAAGTGAAGATCGGAAATCAAAAAATTGATTTAGATAACAATGCGCAAGCTGGTTCGGGTTATGTAAAAACTTCTTGGAACAAAGAAGAAATTAAACCTGAAATGGGTAAAGTTGAAGTTTCGAAAACTTCTCCAGGTGTTGCTTGGGGAGCGATGTATTGGCAATATTTTGAAGATTTAGATAAAATAAAATCTGCTGAAACTGGAATTAAATTCAACAAGAAATTATTTGTTAAATCGAATTCTGCAAATGGTCCAATTCTGAAAGAAATTACAACGTCAACACCGATAAAAGTTGGTGATATTGTAACTGTTCGATTAGAGATTTCTGTTGATCGCAACATGCAGTTTGTACACATCAAAGATATGCGTGCAAGTGGTTTCGAACCTGTGAATGTACTTTCTGGTTACAAATGGAAAGGCGAATTTGGATATTACGAAAGCACAAGAGATGCTGCAACTAATTTCTTTTCGGATTACATGAGAAAAGGAACATATGTTTTCGAATATGATTTGAAAGCGAATAATGCAGGTAATTTCTCGAACGGAATTACATCGATGCAAAATATGTATGCACCAGAATTGAGTGCGCAAAGTGAAGGAATTCGTGTTGAAATTAAATAGATTTTAACTTGTAAGTTTAATAATAAAGGCAAGATTTTTAATCTTGCCTTTATTTTGGTTAAAAGATACCTAGTCTCTCCTTAAACTACTTATAATTTACTGATTATTAGTATTTTGGGTTTAAAAAGTTTGTTTTTTATTGCAAGAATTTGTATCTTAGAGCTTTAAAACCTTGCAAATATGTTGGGGAAAAATCCAGAAAAGAAGCCAGAATTATTCCGCCCAATGTTGGTGGATTTTATTGACCACGAGCATGAACTTGTTCTACTTTCAGAAAAAATAGATTGGAATTATTTTGAGAAAGAATTTTCGTCCTTGTATTCCAAAGTGGGCAATCCGAGCCATCCGATTCGGTTTATGGTGGGTTGTTTGCTACTGAAACATTTGTATAATTTGGGCGATGAGACGTTGGAAAAAGCCTGGATCATGAATCCTTATATGCAGCATTTTTGTGGCAGGGTTTTCTTTGAACACGAATTTCCTTGTGACCCGAGTAATTTTGTTCATTTCCGAAAAAGAATTGGCGAAAAAGGCATCGAAAAAATCTTTGCCTACAGCGTAAGAATGCACGATGCCAAGACGAACACCTCAAATTTTGTTTTGTCCGATACTACCGTTCAGGAGAATAATACCTCTTTTCCTACCGATGCAAAATTGTGCAAAAAAGTGATCGATTATTGCAACAAAATAGCCGGAAATGAAGGCATAAAACAAAGACAACGCTACACAAAAGTCAGCAAACAAATGGTGCGCAACACCTACAACGGAAAACATCCCAAGCGGGCAAAAGCGGCAAGGAAATCTCAAAGACAGCTCAAAACCATCGCCATGAGACTGATTCGTGAATTGCAACGGAATTTTAATGCAGAACAGCAAGAATTTTATAAAGATTTAATGACATTGTACACCAAGGTTGTCACACAAAAAAGAAACGATGCCGATAAAATTTACAGCATTCACAAGCCTTTTACCCGATGTATTGCCAAAGGAAAAGCGCATAGCCAGTATGAATTTGGGAATAAGGTAGGTTTGATAACCACCGCCAACAAAGGCAAGAAAATCATTCTCGGGATTAAAGCATTTTTGCAAACTCCTTACGATGGTCACACCATAGAACCACTTTTGGAACAGATGGAAACCGGTGGTCAAAAGCTCCCAAAAGAACTCGTTTACGATAGAGGTGGCAGAGGAAAATCAGAAATAAAGGGCGTGAAAATCTCCATCCCAAGCACTCCAAGAAAAAAAGACACTGCTTATCAAAAGCAGACAAAGCGCAAAAAATTTAGAACCAGAGCGGCAATAGAACCTATCATCGGACATTTAAAAACCGATTTTAGGCTGGCAAAAAATTACTTCATGGGAGAAACGGGACCACAAATCAATGCATTACTAGCTGCAACCGCTTGGAACATGAAGAAAATGATGGAACTACTGAAACAGAAAATTATTATCTTATTTTATAAGATACAAATTATGCTGTTTTCTAATCCTGTTTTTAAAAATAAATTAAATAGTGGGTTTTGTTAAGGAAGGACTATCTAAGAGTTGGTGAATTCTTAAGCTAGAGTTTAGTAATTACTGCTTAGCTTTCTTTTGATTTCTGAGTTGTGTGAGTTACGTGATTAGTGTTTCGAATTTTTAACTTTGTAAAACATTGTACGTACAACTTACAACGTTACGTGTATCACATACAAGTAAAGATTTTATTTATCTTTAAAATCAAGTAACTCA
>NZ_DICC01000045.1:0-6118 GCF_002415215.1 Empedobacter sp. UBA5036 | reverse complement strand
TTTTTAGGGAAGATTACACATCCTTTAATAAATAAAATTAATGATATAGTAACTTCTGGAATAACATTACCTAACGAAAGTGTAAATTCTTTTGTTCCACGTTTAATGAATTGTGAGTTCCATACAACTGGCTATTATAATTTTTATTATTACGTAGCACCGAATGATATGGATTTTGAATTTACATTGAAAGGAAATATTGATAAATTCCATTTTATGTTATGGAGACTTTCGAAAAATTCGAATCCTAATGATATTTTTGTAAGAACAGGTTCAAGTTCTAATGAATATACAACTATAAATCCAATTAGAGCTGTTTATAGTAACATAACAAAAGAGAAGGGTTTAAAGGGTGGTAAATTAAATGATTGTATATCAAATTCTACAGATGGTTTTGTAAGTGCTTTTGAAAATGGAAGTAAGTTAAAAGAAGGAGAAATTATTGTAATAGCAATTTATGGTACAGATAATCCAATTTTAGAGTTAACAATTAGTGGAGCTAAAACAGTAGATAATCTTGTTTTTGATAACCATTGTTATACAGATGATTATTTATTATCAGATGTGAAGACCAAAATTATAAATGATATTAGAGTTTCAGACCCAAGTATAAATGTTGGGAATATAGAATTTTATAAACCAGATAATACATCTACAAATGATAATATCAGCTATATTAACGGAATAGAACAAATTTTGTATGCCAGAGTTTATGATAATTCTAATAAATTAGTTTATATCTATAAATCTATAAAATTCAAATTTATTCCAGAGTTGATTTATACAGTTCAAAACAAAACAGAACAATATTGTGCTACGTCAATAACTTTTTTAAAAGAGGATTTAATTAGTAGAATATCTCCATCTATTAATTCCTCTAAATATGCAGATTATGAAGTATATGTTGATGACGCAATTGTTAATGGAAATATTCCTTTAAATAATTCTAATAATTATAGAATCAAATTAAAATATATTGGTGCTGAGTTCTGTTCTATAGATTTATTTTCAAGAGAAGTTGAATTTAAGCTAATTAACTCAAATCCTATTTTACCTTCTGGAAAATTTGCAGAAGTTTGTAATACTGAAATTTTATCAGAAGCTGAAATTTTAACTGCTTTAGGAGTTGACTCAACTATTTATCGTTTAGTGAATATGCCAACAACACCTTATAATTTTATTGGGAATGAAGCTAAGTTTAATGTTCAGATTGAAGATCGTTCTGATGCATCTTGTACAAGTAATATTGTAGAGTTTACAGTTAAGAAAAAAAACAAATGTAGATTTGGATAATTTGACTTTAACTTTTTGCCGAAGTGATTTTTCTTTTTCTGAATTTGAATTAATCATCAATAATGTAAAAAAGAATGATAATTTAGTTACTATAAATTTGGTTTATAATGGTACAAGTTATATTGAATCACAACTTCAAAATTTGTATAATGAGATTTACAACAATAGAACACAAACAAGTTTTAATTTATCAATTACAGGAAATAAAGCTGGTTTTTGTGAATCTACAGCTCCGTTGAAAATTACGTTAAATGATTCTTCTATTCCTACAAAACCTTTTGAAGTTTTATTCAATCCTGTTTGTTTAGGTGTGACACAAAATTATACTTTTGATATAGATGAAATAAAAGAACATATTAAAGATAAATTTGGAATTTCAAACATTACAGATTTTGATATTTTTAATTTAGATGGAACACCATTTTTACCAGTTAATGTTAATGCAAATTCTAATCAAACATTAAGTTTTAAAATAAAAAAAGTTGGTGAAAGCTGTTTTTCAGAAGATATGTATTTAATTGTAAAAACAGTTAATCAACCAAATGTTGTATCTGCAACATTTTCAGGTGTGTTTTGCGAAGGAGAAACATTAACAATTGATGATGATTTATTAAAAAATAATTTCGGACTAAATGTTTTTGATTACAAAATATTTATTGATGGAACAGAATATATTCAAGGAAATTCTATCCAAAGAATATTGAATTTTGGAGGAAATACTTCTTTGAATATTCCAATTGAATTTAAAAATACATTAAGAGAGATTTGTTTAACAGCTGTAGAATTAACGGTCAATAAAAAACAAGATTTAATTGTTGATGTTCCTTCATTAGAAAGTTATACAAAAGCGAATCCAATTGTTTTTTGTGAAGGTGAAAACGATGATGCGAAAACTCAAATTCAAGCAATTTTAGATTACATTCAAACTAATTATTCTTTAACAAGTTCTAAAACAAAAGATCAAATTTTTGATCAATTTAATTCTAATCAAGGTTCAGTAGATGTTGATTTTTATAATTTGGACTATTGTGGTGTGATTACCTTAAAATTAAACTACAAGAAAAATTCTTTACCTAATATCGAGGTTGAAAATCCAGATCCATTGTGTACAGGAGAAAAATATAAGTTAGATTTTACAACTCAAACAGATTACGATAAGTATTATTATGAGGTAGAAAAAGAAGATGGAACTAGAATTTTAGGAACATATATTTTTGAGCTTGATGCAGGTAATTATAAAATTACAATTGAAGATAAATTATCGGGTTGTTCTATTGTTAAAACGTTAGTTGTTTCTCTTTCAGTATTGCCTACAATTGATAAAATTACAATCAACGAAAAAAGTATAATTGTTTCTGCAAAAGGAAATGGAAAGTTAGAATATGCGTTGTTTGATTCTGATGGAAAAGTAATCGTAGATTGGCAAGCAAAGAATGAATTAATTATTCCAGATAATATCAAAAATAATAATTTTACAGTAAGAGTAAGATTGAATAATTGCGGAGTTTCGGAGCGTAAAAATGTTATTTACCTTGCTTTACCAAATGTTGTAACGCCAAATAATGATGGTTTTAATGATATTTGGCAACCAATGACAAAAGATGGTAAAGTTAACGATACATCAAATTCGTACAAATTGATTATTTTTGATCGTTACGGAAAACAGATATTGTCGCAAGAAGGAACAGATATTATAAAATGGGACGGAACGCTGAATGGCAAACCTGTTGCAGATGGAACGTATTGGTATTTGTTAGAGTTCTCGAAGCAATCAGACGATTTGCAAGTTTTATATTCTGGTAGTATATTAGTTAAACGAAAAATCAATTAATTGATTGAAAAATATTTATGAAAAAAATCACACTATTCATATTAACACTATTTTCACTTTCGAAAGTAGAAGCACAACAAGGGTTACCTTTTTACAATCACTATTTGGTGAGTGATAAAATGTTGATTAATCCTTCGTACGCAGGGCAGGATCCGAATGTGATTTCTATAACAGGAACGCATCGCAATCAGTGGGACGATTTGCCCGAAAGTCCAAGTACACAAACGGTAAGTGCGCACGGAATTATTGTAGATCGTTTGGCAGTGGGAATGCAATTTTTCAACGATAGAAATGGTGCTATTAAGATGACTGGTTTCGGAATTAATGCGGCTTATCACATTCCTATTGATGATAGAAGTTATGATGGAAACGAAATCAATGTTTTTTCGTTTGGAGTTGGAGCTTCTAATGTTTCGCAACGTTTTGATTATTCAAAAATTATTGCGGAAGATCCAAATGATCCTGCTTTACAAGAAGATAAATATTCTACTTATTTTGCGAATTTGGGATTGTCTTTCAAATATGCTGGTTTCTCTGCAGGAGTGTCGGTTTTGGATATTCCGTTAAGCCAAAATGTGTATTATATTAACAATGTAGAACCTTTGCCAACTTGGTATTATTTCAATGTTGGATATAAATGGAACGTTTCCGAAGGAATTGCGTTAGAACCTTCTTTGGTGTATAATTTGAACTCAAATTCGGAGCGTCATTTGGATATTAATTTGATGTCGCATATTGGTTTTGGAGACAATAATCAAGGTGTAGACATTGGAGTAGGGTACAAGCAAGGAATGGATTCTAAAAATAGCAATCCGTTATTTGTTTCTCCAATACTAAAATTTAAAGTTGGTTCTTTAAAAGCTGGAATTTCTTACGATATTGGCTTGTCAGATTATCAAGTTGATGGTCGCAAGAACGGAATGTTATTTAGTTTAGGGTTCGATTTGCAAAATCCTTGGGGAGCAAGATTTGATTAATATTATGAATAGTATTTTACTTTTATTTTTCTTACCTATTATTTCATTTGGGCAATTATCTTCGAAGAATCAAAGATTAATTAAACCTTTATTAATTGAAGAGAATGCAGAATCTTCTCATGTAGGGATAGGAGGAAGTAAAAGCAAAGTCTATCAAAAATTTGAGAACATCAAAAATCAATTATCGAATGATGATTTGTTCTATTTAGCAAAAAATTCTAATGATGTTTTAAGAATTTATTCAAGTGAAGAATTAGTTTACAGAGATGATATTCGAATTGTGGAATTGTATAAACATTATAAAGATTATCCGATGGTCGTTTCTTACACTTTAGGTTGTGTAACAATGCCTAATGATTTGGGCCGATTAATTTTTGATACTTTTGAAAATATTATAGAAATAGATAAAAGAGCAACAGAATTATTAAGTGAAATTGATGCAACTAAAATAAATAAAGGAAGTCCGATAGAAGATTGGTTGATTAAGCAAAAAGAAATAAAAAAGTTGTTTAATGGGAATTTTAATTCAAATTTCGAAAAGATTAAAAAGATAAAAGAAAATCATAAAGATTTCCCCGTTAAAAAGTAAAAAAACCTTCCAATTCGGAAGGTTTTTTGTTTTATTGTAAGGGTTGTTCTAAATTGTTAATCTGAACTTCACGTTTATAAATATAATAAGGTTGAAGACTTTCGCGCGTTACAATTTTTTGACCACGCTGCGAACCTGCAAACCTCGTAAAACCTGCTCCAATTCCGAAACCAACTTCATTTTTCAAAATATAAATTTGACGATAAAAAGGATAAACACCATATTTCAAATTCGGAATAGTTGGTAACACCAAATTTCCTTTATCATCTGCAATAGGTAATACTTTTACCTTTTTAAGATATTCTTCAACTTTCGGATTTCCTTTGTCACTCAAAATATTCAATCCAATAATTCCGATTGCAGTTTTATCTTTTTGCACAAAATCAATCACTTTTTCTGCATCACCCATCGCTGTTACTTTTGCGCCATTTTCTACAGATAATTTTAGTTTATCATTTATTGTATTGAAATTCGCTGAGTTTGGATGATCGTAAACAAACGTTATTTTTGGATCTTTTTTGTACAAATTATCCTTAATATCATTTACCGTAATAGAATTGATTGGATTATCAACAGAAGTAATAAAAACTGTTGCATCCAAAGCAATTACAGACGAAATATATTTGGTTGTTGTTTTATCGAATAAATGTTGTTGTTGTGCTTTTGTAAGCGGTTTACTTACCATCAAAACAGGAATTTTACCTTCGTAAAAATCTTTGATTGCTTTTTCTTCAATTTCTTCGTTAATCGTAATTTTCACATCAGGATAATCAACCATGTACATATCTGCCAACGACTGCGCCAAATTCTTAAAACTTGGATCTACCGTCATTGCCATATCTCCGTATTCGTGCAAAGCGCGTTTTACAAGAGTTTTTTGTTCAGCTTTTGTTGGTTTTTCCTTGTCTTTACAACTAAAAGTAGAAAAAATAAGAAAGGCCGAAAGTGAAAGTAAACTAATTTTCTTGATCATTTTTATAAGATTTTATTCCGCGATAAACACGAAAAGCGCCATAAACAATAAATAAAATACCTAATAACATGGCTTTTGTTTCATCTAATTTGATGATGAAAAACTGATATTTCCAAGTAAAAATTCCGATCAAAAAATAACCGAAACCAATCAATCCGTAAACAATATTCTTATTCATAATTCGCGACGAAGTTACAATTTTATTGTGTTAAGATTGACTTAAAACTTAAATTTTATGCGACAAATATGCATTTAAAGGAACTTTTTCTGAATAGATATTCAATTTCTTAAACAATAGAAACCATCACACTCAAAAAAAAATGAATGCAATGGTTTCAGAAAGAAAAGTATTATTAATTATTCGTTTGTTTGAAATCTAACAGGAATTGAAAAGATTAAATTTGCATCAGAACCATCTTCTAATTTTGCAGGTGTTATGGTAGTATCTTACTAAC
>NZ_DICC01000005.1:0-41063 GCF_002415215.1 Empedobacter sp. UBA5036 | reverse complement strand
TTTTTTGTATCGCTATTTCAGAACGGGACAAATTATAAATAAAAAACGACTCAATAATTGAGTCGTTTTTTATTTTGTATAGTTTTAATTTTCAACTAAAATTTTTAATTGATTTTGAATAAATACTTGACTCAAATTATTATTGAGTTCATTATATTTTGATTTTAACACTTGATTTTTAGACGATTTGTAAACAGAAGCATCAACTTTATCAAACTTATATTTTGTTTCTGTGGTTTCAAAAGATTGTTCAGAAGTTTTTACAATTTCAATTAAAGAATTGGTCAAATCTTTCAATAAATTTAATTTTTTTATTTCAAGATTAACGAGATCATTTAATCGTTTTTCCTCTTTATCTTTTTGCACTTCATTTAATTGTAATTCAATTTTTTTCAATTCTCGTTGTTGCGCTGTATTTCCTCTCGAATAAATTGGAATAGAAAGATTCAATCCAATATATTGACTTTTGTTGTCTTTTAATTGATTTCCAAACTGAAAATTAGTATCCGCCAAACTCTTAATTTTCTGCGCATAAAAAGTTCCGTAAGAATAATTCAAGAAATTTCTTTGTATTTACGTTCGATTGTGTAAGATGAAAGCGCAAACAATCCAAATAATGCGATTGTAATCACAATAACATTTAGAATTTTGAACATTTTCTCTTGTTTTGTGTAATTCTCATACGAACGAGCAAATTGCTTATCAACAAATTCATATTCAAATGGATAATCTTGATTAACTTTAGCTTTCCAAAACGTTTCAATGTTATCGATGGTTTCTTTTGTATCTTCTGTGTCTATTTTAATCAGTATATTTTGAAGATTGGAAGGCATCCACTTTACAACTTTAAAATGAAAAAAACATCATTGGTCTAATCTTAGCCTGTGGCTCTCCCAAATTAAAATCTTTTATTACTCCAACCAGTTTTAATTTTTGATTATTCCAATCGAACTCGTCATTTAACTTTAATGTTTCTCCAAAATGTTTTTTTGCGGTTTCATTAATAAGAACACTGGAAATTGTATCAGATGAGATTTTAGGATCTAAATCTCGTCCTTCTTTTACTTCAATTTTCATCATGTTTAGAAAGCCAAAGTCAATCGCCATATTATCTGTTACCAATTGTTTATCTTTTACTCTAAAACTTGTGTTGGATATTGCTCCACCGGAACCAAACTTAAATGCCGTTGCATTAATGCTTTGTACGCCTTTAATTTTTGCTAAATCTTGCTGGAAACTTTCGTAAAAATTGAACTTATTTTCTCCTAAATCCTGTCTTTTAAACGGAATACTAATCACTTGATCTCCTGAAAATCCCAAATCTTTTTTTGCAATATGATTCATTTGTTGAATAACAAGAGTTCCAGCTACAATAAAGAATGTAGCAATAGAAAATTGTAAAATCAACATTCCATTTCGTAACCAAATTCCATTCTTGCTTCTTGAAAAATTCCCTTTTAGAACGTTAAGCTCTTTAAAATTTGACACATAAATGGCAGGAAAAATTCCGGCAATAATCACAACTACAATGAAAATCGCTACAAGATATGGGATAAACGGGATAATTTCTATTTCCAGGTTTTTGTCAATCAGCTGATTATAACTGGGTAAACCTACTTCAACCAAAGCCAAAGCAACCACAAATGCCAAAACAGTTGTAATGGTTGTTTCTACAATAAATTGGACAACAATATTTCGTTTGGTTGCTCCAACCACTTTTCTGATTCCTACTTCTTTTGCTCTTCTAATTGCTTGTGCAGTGGAAAGGTTAATATAATTGATGATGGATAAAATTAAAATCAGATAAGATAATCCCAGGTTAATCTGTAAAAACAGTTTGTTTCCCATTCCTTCCGGAAGTCTTGAAACTTTGGCATTTAATCTCGAATCTTTTAAAGGCTGTAATTGTACTTTAACAGGTTCGTATATCTTTGAAAATTCTTCTACTGAAACTCCTTCTCGTTGCGCATTTTTAACTGTATTATTCTCATAAAATAATTGTGTAGCCAGTTTCTCTACTTCTAGTTTGTCTGCAGGATTTTTAAGCTTTATAAATAGTCCTGTGCCATAATTTCCCCAGTTATCCTTAATATCCTCTAAACGTGAATAAATATTAGAAATAACCATTTTAGGTTGAAAGCTTGTGTATTTTTCTGCTTTAAAAACACCATAAATCGGCATCTTTATTCCATCATATGTTGTCAAGATTTTCCCTACAGGGTTTTCTTTACCAAAGATTTTGATTGCTTCACTCTCTTCTATTGCAACACCATATCTGTTTTTGCGAAAATCATCTACACTTCCTTTTATAAACTTGAATGGAATAAAATCAAAAAAATTCTGATCTGTACTAGTAATTCCAGTAACATAAACTTTTTTATTATTGACGTAATAAGTTTCTTGCCCATACCAACCTTCAAACCAACAATAACTTTCTATCTTATCTGATTTTTCTTTTAAGTAACGAGGCAAAGGTTCAACACTTGTAGGCCAAGTTTCTCCACCTCTCTGAAATACAGTTAATGTTTCAAATACGCGACCAATATTCGGATTCCATTGATTGTAACTCGTTTCATCTTTCCAATATAAAGTCGAAAAAATAACACCAGCAATTCCGATAGCTAAACCAAGAATTGTAAGAAATGTAAACCCTTTATTCTTGATCGTATTTCTTAAGTATATTTTAAGCCAATTTTTTAGCATTGAATTTAAATTTTAGTTTTCTCAAAAACATTTACATTTTTCTGATTCATTTTTTCAGAAAGAATTTCACCATCTTTCATGGTAATAATTTTATCAGAGTAAGCCGCATCATGAGCCGAATGTGTCACCATCAAAATTGTAGATCCTTGCGCATGCAAATCGGTCAAAAGCTCCATGACTTCATTTCCATTAATACTATCCAAATTTCCTGTTGGTTCATCAGCCAAAATTATTTTAGGATTAATCACTAAAGCTCTTGCTACTGCAACACGTTGTTGCTGACCACCAGAAAGTTGCTGTGGATAATGTTGCAAACGATGGACAATGTTTAATTTTTCGGCAATTTCTTGCACTCGTTTTTTTCGTTCCGAGTTCGAAACTTTAGAATAAATCAAAGGTAATTCGATATTATCATAAACTGATAATTCATCAATTAAGTTGAAATTTTGGAAGATAAATCCTATGTTTTCTTTTCTAACTTGAGAGCGTTTCGATTCGTTTGCATTAGACATTTCAAGGTTATTCAAGGTATAACTTCCTCCATTGAAAGAATCCAATAATCCAATAATATTCAATAAAGTTGATTTTCCACAACCTGAAGGGCCCATAATGGAAATAAATTCTCCAGAATTGATTATTAAATTAATCTCATTCAACGCTTTTGTTTGAATATCTTCTGTGATAAATATTTTTGATAAGTTTTCTATTTTAATCATGATGTTATTTTTTTAATTTATTTTTTGTCATTCCGAACATAGCTTTTAGCGAAATGAGGAATCTGTATTTTATAGATTTCTCGATAAGCTCGAAATGACAGCTAAAATTGTGTGTTATTATTTTTTTATCGTTAATTCTTGTACTTCTTTATAATCTTCGTAATTCGAAATAATTACTTTTTCATTTACTTTTAATCCTGAGGATATCTCATAAACACTCGGATTTTCTCTTCCTAATTCAATTTTTCTTCGTGTTGCTTTATCATTATTAACAACAAAAATCCACTTCCCTTGTGTGGTTGTATAAAAGGAACCTTTCTGAATCACTAATTTCTTCTCTTTCTCGGATAAAATCAATTTTACTCCTACGGATAAACCTTCTTGTAAATTTTCAGGAATTTTATCAATAAATTCTAATTCTGTTTTAAATTTTCCATTTTTTATTTCTGGAGAAATCTTAGTCACTTTCACTTTTATGATTTTTCCTTTAATTTCGATTTGTCCATATTGATTTTCTTGAATTCTATCCAAATAATATTCATCTACCATTGCAACTAATTTATAACCGCTTAGAATATCCACTTTTCCTATGCTTTTTCCTGCTTCTATTGATTGTCCTAATGTCGCTTCAAAAGAACTTAAACGACCAGTTTCAGGTGCTAAAACCAAGAAATTTTGTTTGTTTTTCCGAAGCGTTACTAGACTTTTTTGCATGATAGCTAAAGCTTCATTAATTTGCTTTAATTGAATCGAATTTGATTCACGTTCCTTTACCAAACTTTTTTGAATAATTGCTTTTCGTTCTTGCTGATAGCGCATTTTTTCCTTCGTATTCTCCCACTCATTTTTCGCTAACACTTCCCTATCATACAGTTTTTGATTCAATTCATAATCTAATTTTGATTGATTAAAATCGTGTTCAATTCCTACAAAATCCTTTGATAAATCCAATTCTTGATTCCGAATAGATAGTTTTGCAACATTTAATTGATTCATTTGTTCGATAATTGCCGTTTCTTGCGTCAAAAAATTAAGTTCCGTATTCGGATTATATAATCGTGCAATTGGCAAACCTTTTGTAACCATTTCTCCATTTTCTACAAATATTTCTTGAACAGAACCACCTTCTATCACATTGATAAAGATTGAATTAATTGGTTCTATTTGTGCCTGAAAAACAACAAAATCTTCAAAATAATCTTCAGAAACGTCTTTTATCATCAATTCATTTGCACTTACAGTTAAAGCTCGTGGTCGATTCATCAAATAAAAACTCGAACCTCCTAAAATTATGGTTGTCACAGCAATTATTCCAAGGCGTTTATATTTTTTATTTTTTTGATTGATTTTCGTATCCATTATTTATTAAATTTACCAAACAGCCGTTTATTTATGGTTATTTTACTAATTATCAATACGTAATAAATGTGCCCAAAATTTATAATTTCTTAAAGTATTGAAATCAATTCTTTTAAAAAATTATATAAAAAATAGACTGTCCGAAACCGAACACTTATTTGTTCAGAAACGGACACATGACAAAATTGAATATGAAGAAAACTTTAGCCACTATACTGATTTTAGACGATCAAGAAGAAATATTAATTGCAAGTCGACTACTTTTGAAACGTCAATTCGAAACAATTATCACTTGTTCTGATCCTAAAAAGATTCCTCAAATCTTGGTAGAAAATGAAATTGATGTTGTTTTAATGGACATGAATTTTAGAACAGGTTATGAAGATGGAAAAGAAGGAATTTTTTGGCTGAAAGAGATTCAACATGCGCAACCAAAAACGAAAGTAATTTTGATGACTTCCTATGGAAGCGTGGAAACTGCGGTTGAAGGTTTAAAATTGGGTGCGATTGATTATATTTTAAAACCTTGGGATAATGATAAATTGGTTGATCTTATAAAAGAAGCGATAAAACTGCATAGAAAATCGAAGCAAATAAAAGAACCGAAAGAAAATAAGTTGTTTTATGGAAATTCTCCGAGTATCGAAAAAGTGTATAAAATCACCAATAAAATTGCAAAAACTGAAGCAACAATCTTGATTTTAGGCGAAAATGGAACGGGAAAATCAGTTTTGGCAAAATCAATTCATGAAAATTCTACTCGAAATACAGAAAAATTCATTCATGTTGATTTAGGTTCTTTGAATGAGAATTTATTTGAAAGTGAATTATTTGGATATAAAAAAGGTGCATTTACTGATGCGAAAGAAGATACAATTGGTCGATTTGAAGCTGCAAATAATGGAACAATTTTTTTAGATGAAATTGGGAATTTACCAAATCATTTGCAAGCAAAACTTTTGCAAGTTATTCAGAATAAAGAAATTATTCGTTTAGGAGAAAGTTTACCAAGAAAAGTTGATGTTCGTATAATTGTTGCTACGAATGCACATCTTGAAAATGCAGTAAAAGAAGGTCATTTTAGAGAAGATTTATATTATCGAATTAATACAATTTCGGTTACAATGCCGAATCTTAGCGAACGAAAAGAAGATATTAAACCTTTGATTGATTATTTTTTAGAACTTTTTGCTGATAAATATGAGGTCGAAAAACCATTTATTAATGAACAAATTTTGTATCAATTAGAAAACTACGATTGGAACGGAAATATTCGGGAATTACAAAATAGAATTGAACGTGCAGTTATTTTGGCTGAAGAAAATGAAATTACGATTGAAAATTTAGGTTTCACAACATTTATTCCTCAAAGAATAACAGATAATTCGAATAATTTGAACGAAATAGAGCGAAATAAAATTGTAGAACGTTTACACTTTTTTGAAGGAAATATTAGTAAAACTGCCGAAAATTTAGGCGTTTCTCGTGCAGCTTTGTATCGAAAATTAGAAAAATATAACATTACGAATTATAAATAATGAAACGCAATTCTCTTATTTTTCAGTTAGTATTCAGAATACTTTTTTTAGCATTTCTTTTGTTCATGCTAGCTTTTCTTGGAATCAAAAATTATTGGTTTTCATTTACATTTGTAGGCATTATTTTAATTACTTCGTTTACAGAATTAATTCATTTTTCTAAAAATTATCTTTCTAAAAATCAGAAAATTATAGATGCTTTATTGTACAATGACTTTAGCTTAAATATTAATCAAAATCAATATAAAAAAGACAATTCAGCATTAAAATTATATCATAAAATTAAAGAAGAACATGTTTTAAATTCGTCTAAAGAAATCATTTATCATCAATTATTGAATGCAGTTCCGTTTGGCTTTTTGATTCTTAAAAAAGAAGAAAATGATCGAAAAATTATATTTATCAATCATCATTTTCAAAAGATATTTAGCGTTCCAAAATCAAGTTCGTGGAATTATCTAAAAAAATTGATTCCACAGTTTTGTGAAACTTTAGAAAATAAAGAATTTGATGATTTTAAAAGTACAATTGACATACAAATTAATGATGAAGAGCGACAAACTTATCTGATTCAGAACACAAAAACGTTGATTGCTCATGATGAATATGCGATTATTTTTATTGATTCGATTCAGCGCGTGATTGATTCCACTGAAAAAGAGGCTTGGATGAATATTATGAAAGTTATTGCGCATGAAATCATCAATTCTTTGACGCCTATTTATTCATTAGCAAATACCACAAAAACTTATTTTGAAGCGAATCATTTAGACAAAAATGATTATGATGATATTCGTTTGAGTTTGGATACAATTATGAATAGAAGTCAGCATTTACAGACGTTTGTAGAGCAATATCGTAAATTGACCATGTTACCAAACCCTGTTAAATCGTTACAAAATTTGTATGAAATTGTCCAAGGAATTGAACAATCTTTTTCGGCTGAATTTCATCAAAAAAATATTGTTTTTCAGAATTTAATTCCACAAAATATTGAAGTTGAAATTGATCGAATTTTGTTTGAACAAGTTTTGATTAACTTAATCAAAAATGCGGTTTATTCATTAGAAAATGTAGAAACTAAATCAATTGAAATTTCATCAAAACAAACCGATAATCGATTGCAAATTATTATTCAAGATTCTGGACAATTGATTGATGAAGAAATCATTTCCAAAATATTTTTACCTTTTTATACAACACGAAAAGACGGTGCAGGAATTGGTTTAACACTTTCCAAAAACATTATAGAAGCGCACAAAGGTTATTTGTATTATCAACAAAATGATGACGTAAAACGTTTTAATATCATCTTAAAGTAATTGGTAAAAAGTGTAACTTTAACCTCTAATTATATAATACTTTCTCGCCAAAATCTTTGGAAATTTGTCCTATAAAATTACTGTTATGAATGCACAAACACTTACTATACCGATTATCAATTTGAATTCAGAAAAAAATGTTGAATTAATCAATAAATTACTTTCTGAAATAGAAAATCTTGATGAATATACTGTGAATTTAAACGCTAAAACGATTAATGTTTCGGCAAAAAAATTATGGAAAGTTTCCCCTAAAATCTATGAAACTTTAAAGCAAAATAACTTCAAAATAGATTCTGTCGAAAAATCATATCCCGTTCTCAATATGACGTGTGCTTCGTGTGCGAGTAGTTCTCAAGCGAATCTTAATCGTCAGTTGGGCGTTGTAAATGCGGAGGTGAATTACGGAAATGGAATGGGAAAAATCGAGTACATTCCTACTCTTGTTTCTCCAGAAAATTTGAAAAATGCTTTAGTAGAAGTTGGCTATGATTTGGTGATTGATGAGTCTAAAAATCAAGATGAAGAAATAGAACAACTTCACGAAGAAAAATATAAAACGCTGAAAAATAAAGTGATTTGGGCGCTAATATTTGGAGTTCCTTTATTTATTATCGGAATGTTTTTTATGGATATGCCTTACGGAAATTACATTATGTGGGCACTTTCTACGCCAATTCTTTTTATTTTTGGACAACAATTTTTCGTCGGTGCTTGGAAACAATTGAAAAATAAATCGGCTAATATGGATACTTTGGTTGCTTTGAGTACTAGTGTAGCCTATCTTTTTAGCGTTTTCAATACATTATTTCCAGAATATTGGCACAGCAAAGGTTTACACGCGCATCCTTATTTTGAAGCTGCTGGTTTAATCATCGTTTTTATCTTGATTGGTAAATTGATGGAAGAACGTGCGAAAGGAAATACTTCCGAAGCGATCAAGAAATTAATCGGATTACAACCTAATACTGTGTTGGTTGTGAAAGATGGAAATCAAGTTGAAGTGAAAATTGAAGATGTACAAATTGGTGATTTGATTGTTGCAAAACCTGGAGATAAAATTGCGGTTGATGGAATTATTGTTTCGGGAGAATCTTTTATCGATGAAAGTTCATTGACAGGAGAGCCAATTCCGGTCGAAAAAGGAATTGATTCGAATGTTTTTTCAGGAACTTTAAACCAAAATTCTCCTATTCAATATAAAGCCTTGAAAGTAGGGAATGATACACTTTTGGCTCAAATTATTCAATCGGTTAAAAATGCACAAGGAAGTAAAGCGCCAGTTCAACAATTGGTAGACAAAATTGCAGGTGTTTTTGTTCCGATTGTAATTATTATTGCAATTCTAACGTTCATTACTTGGTTAGTTTTAGGTCAAGAAAATGCTTTTACAATGGCACTTTTATCGATGATTACTGTGCTTGTCATTGCATGTCCTTGTGCGCTTGGATTGGCTACGCCTACCGCAATTATGGTTGGAATGGGAAAAGGTGCTGAGCAAGGAATTTTGATCAAAAATGCCGAAAGTTTAGAATTAGCGAAGAAAATTGATACAATTATTTTAGATAAAACAGGAACAATTACCGAAGGAAAACCGAAAGTACAAGAATTGATTTGGTTTGATGATTCTGCTAAAAATGTACTTTATACAATCGAAAATAATTCACAACATCCTTTAGCAAAAGCGATTACAGAACATATTGGTAAACAAGATGTTTTACCTGAACTAAAAATTGAAGATGTATCTGGAAAAGGTTTGAAAGCTAATATTTTAGATAATGTTTATTATGTTGGAAAAACAAGTTGGATAACTGAATTAAATATTCAGATTGATGAAAAGGTTAAACAAGCTATTCAAGATTTTTCGACTAAAAATTATACCACTTCTTTCTTTGGAAATGATGAAAAAGTTTTGGGATTAATTGGAATTTCAGATGAAATAAAAGCAACTTCTGTTGAAGCTATTAAAGCTTTTCATGAAAAAGGAATTGAAGTTTGGATGGTAACTGGTGACAACGAGTTTTCGGCAAATGCAATTGCAAAACAAGTCGGAATTGATCAAGTTGTCGCAAATGCTTTACCAAATGATAAAATGAATATTATCAAAGATTTGCAACAAAAAGGTAAAGTTGTCGCTATGGTTGGTGATGGAATTAACGACAGTGCAGCTTTGGCTCAGGCAGATGTTTCGATTGCAATGGGAAATGGTTCTGATATTGCAATTGATGTGGCAGAAGTTACCTTGATTGGCGGAGATTTGACAAAAATCGATCATGCGATTAATCTTTCAACGCAAACGGTCAAAACAATTCATCAAAATTTATTCTGGGCATTTATTTACAATGTAATCGGAATTCCAATCGCTGCCGGAGTACTTTATCCAATTAATGGATTTTTGTTAGATCCTATGATTGCCGGCGCTGCAATGGCTTTGAGTAGCGTAAGTGTTGTAACAAATAGTTTATTGTTAAAGTATAAAAAGATTTGATAATCTCTAAAATATTCATAAAAAAATCGACTAAATATTTAGTCGATTTTTTTATGTTTTATAACAAACGATCATCCCAATTATAATCTTCTAATTCTTTGATTTTAACCTTCGAAGCAAAATCAGGATGTTTTGTATTGATTAAATAATTATACTCTTTTGGAATAATTGAAGATGGAACTTTCATCACCAAATATTTAAAAGCCTGATACCAAGCAGAACCAATTTCTTGTAACTCGGGATAAGCCTCTACAGATTGCCAATTTTTAGGTAATTTAGGCTTCTTAATTTCATAAATCTCATCTTCTTCGCAATCAATTTCTATCACTAATAATTTGTACGAATTATCAATGCTAATAGAACTTCGATGCACCACCAATTCTAAGGTTGAGAGCGCACGAGAACTTCCCGTATAAATAACAAATTCATCATTTTTATTCCATCTGTTGGCAACTCCAGAAGCTTGTAATGATTTTGAATATCTCGCTTTACGAATATTGAAAACTAACATTATTACACGTTTTCTCCGTACTCTATCGCAGTTAAACGATTATCGATAAATTTGAGACCTGAAACTGTATCAAGAAAATCTGCTGGCGATTTTTTATCTAACAAAACATTAGGCGTTGTTAACCATTTCTCAAAATCATCTTTTGTATTGAAAACCTCCAAACCGTGCTTGTATAAAGAAATCAATAAAACAATATGCTCTTTTGTATTGTCTTTAAGAGATACATCTTTTGTTTTGTAATTTCTGTAGGTACGCGTTGTGATATTTAACCAACTTGAGATTATTTCGTCTTTTAGCGTTGATAATTCATCAAGATATTGAATGTATTTTTGATCAATATTATAACGATTTACGTAAAAATAAACACTCGTAAAATCTCTTACTTCAGGGATTTCATTTATGATTTGTTCGTATTTTTTTAGTTTAACAGTTGCCATAATTCTAAACTTTTACTAAAGTTACAATTTTTCCTCTTAAGAAAGGAACTTTTTCTCAAATTTAAATAAATTTAACAAAAAAAGAGGTTACCTAAGCAACCTCTCTGTGATATAATGATTTAAAAATTTCTTATTTCAAAGAACCAACCATATCTTCTGGTTTCACCCATTCGTCAAATTCTTCCGCAGTTACATATCCTAATGCAATAGCAGTTTCTTTTAACGTAGAGTTATTTTTATGAGCTGTTTGAGCAATTTCTGCAGCTTTGTAGTAACCAATTTTTGTATTAAGCGCTGTAACCAACATTAATGAATTATCAACTAATTCTTTGATACGGTTATAATTTGGCTCGATACCTTGAGCACAATGCTCATCAAAAGATACACAAGCATCTCCTAATAAACGTGCAGATTGCAAGAAGTTTGCAGCCATAACTGGTTTGAAAACATTCAATTCGTAATGACCTTGAGTTCCACCAATTGTAATCGCAACATCGTTACCCATAACTTGAGCAGCAACCATTGTTAACGCCTCACATTGAGTAGGATTTACTTTACCTGGCATGATAGAAGATCCTGGTTCGTTTTCTGGAATGATAATTTCTCCAATACCTGAACGAGGTCCAGAAGCTAACATACGAACGTCATTAGCAATTTTGTTTAATGAAACAGCTAATTGTTTCAAAGCTCCGTGAGTTTCTACGATTGCATCGTGAGCAGCTAATGCTTCGAATTTATTTTCTGCTGTTACAAATGGATGTCCTGTAAATTCAGCAATGTATTTAGCAACTAAAACATCGTATCCTTCTGGCGTGTTAAGACCTGTACCTACAGCAGTACCACCTAAAGCAACTTCAGATAAATGTTCTAATGTATTTCTTAAAGCTTTTAAACCGTGGTTTAATTGAGCTACGTATCCAGAAATTTCTTGACCTAATGTTAATGGCGTTGCATCCATTAAGTGTGTACGACCAATTTTTACAACAGATTTAAACTCTTCTGCTTTTTTAGCTAATGTATCACGTAATTGCTCAACACCTGGAATTGTTACTTCAACAACTGCTTTATAAGCAGCAATGTGCATTCCTGTTGGGAAAGTATCATTAGAAGATTGAGATTTGTTAACGTCGTCATTCGCTTTAAGAACTGGTTCACCTTCTCCAATTTTGAATCCAGCTAAAACTTGCGCACGATTAGCAACTACTTCGTTCACATTCATATTAGATTGAGTTCCTGAACCTGTTTGCCAAATTACTAAAGGAAATTGATCATCTAATTTTCCTGCTAAAATTTCGTCACATACAGCCGCAATAGCATCACGTTTTTCAACAGGTAAAACACCTAATTCAGCATTTGCATAAGCAGCAGCTTTCTTTAAGTATGCGAAACCTTCTACAATTTCGTGAGGCATAGAAGCCGCAGGACCAATTTTAAAGTTGTTACGAGAACGTTCTGTTTGAGCACCCCAATATTTATCTGCAGGAACTTTTACTTCCCCCATGGTGTCTTTCTCAATTCTGTATTCCATTTTGGTATTTTTTATTATTTATTATTGTTTACTTATCTCACAAATTTAAGAAATCGTTTGATGAAAGAAAAGTGATTAATGTTAGTATTTCTATAAATTTTATTTACTAAGTTTGTATCACATAAAAATAAAATCATGATTCAATTTTTAGGTTTCTTATTATTCTTAACAATCGCTTTATGCGGATTCTGGGGTATCATCTTTTTTGCAACGATGGCTATTTCTTGGATTCCATTTTGGGTTGCGAATTTAAGAAAAGAAAAAGCAGGAATAGTAACAGCAGAAGATCCTCGTCCGATTTTACCAAATCAAGAAGGAATCACAGTATTATTCAAAAAATAATAAGCTGTTAAAAAAATTTAAAAGGAACTTGACGAAGTTCCTTTTTTTATTTATTCTACCTTCGAATCTTCTTCATAATTTCCTTCCAAATAATTTTTCAAACTAATTCGGATAATTTCTGTCCAACCAGCTTCAAAACTTTCGCGAGAAAAATTCTTATCATCAGGCGGAAAAGTTTCAATTCCTTCATGAATCAGCGTTAATTTTGTTTGCGGAACAATTTCATCTGTTAATTCATCCAAAATAAATGTAACAACAGAATTTCCTTCGTAGACAGGATATTTCCACGTATAAGCTAATAATTTAGTTGGCTCTACTTCTACTATTTTACAATGATGTAAATATGATCCGCCATAAAACTCAAATTCAAATCCAACTTCTGGAACAAACTTCTCAATATCAAAATACCATTTATCAAAAGCAGCTTTTGTTGTTAAGGCATTCCACACTTTCTCAATTGAAACATCAAAAATTTCTACTATTTCTACAGGCTTTGCACTCATACTCTATTTTTTTATGATTTTGTTTAATTTACTAATTTTTTAATTATTATTTAAATTTAGCCCAAAATTTAATTGTTACATTTGCTATTGTAAAATTTTTAAAATGAAATTTAATAAGACTTTTTTAAGTGTTTTAGGATTATTTGCCGGTCTTTCGCTATATGCGCAACAAGAGGTTAGCCGTCCAAAACTAGTAGTTGGTATCGTTGTCGATCAAATGCGATGGGATTATTTATATCGTTACCAAGATAGATATTCTACAGGAGGTTTCAATCGTATGTTAAACGAAGGTTTTAGCAACGAAAATACCTATATTCCTTATATACCTACTTATACAGCTATCGGTCATAGTACTATTTATACAGGTTCTGTACCTGCTATTCATGGAATTGCTGGGAACGATTTTATCATTCAAGCAACAGGACAAGAAATGTATTGTACGCAAGATGACGCTGTAAATGGGGTTGGTACTTCTTCAAAAGCTGGAAAAATGTCTCCAAAAAACTTGTTGACATCTACAGTTACTGATCAATTAAAATTAGCAACTAATTTTCGTTCAAAAGTATATGGAGTTTCGTTAAAAGATCGTGGAGGAATATTACCTGCAGGTCATTTTGCTGATGCTGCTTTTTGGTTTGAAGGGGAATCTGGAAATTGGGTTTCGAGTACTTTCTATATGAATGAGTTGCCAAAATGGTTGCAAAAATTCAATGATAAAAAAGTTGCTGAAAAATATTTAGACAAATGGAATACACTTTATCCGATTGATACGTATGTACAAAGTGAAAAAGATGGAAATCCATACCGCGAAAATTATAAAGGATTAGATAAAATGCAATTTCCTTATGATTTGAAAGCGCTGAAAAAAGACAATGGTTTAGGTTTGATTCGCTCTACTCCTTTCGGAAATTCGTTGACAAAAGATATCGCAATCGAAATTATTGATAACGAAAAATTAGGTCAAAACGAGAAAGGAATTACAGATTTCTTAGCGGTTAGTTTCTCTTCTACTGATTATGTTGGACATCAATTTTCTCCAAATACAATCGAAGCTGAGGATACTTATTTGCGTTTAGATAAAGATTTGGAACAATTATTTAATCATTTAGATCAAAAAGTTGGAAAAGGACAATATTTAGTTTTCCTAACTGCTGATCATGGTGGAGCTCATAATCCAAAGTATTTCCAAGATAAAAAAGGTAATGCAGGATACTTTCCAACTGGAGAAGTAAAAAAAGCATTGAACGCTAAATTACAAGAGAAATTCAAATCTACTGATATTGTACGCTCATTGACAAATTATCAGGTTCATTTGAATTATCAAACGATCGAACAAAATAAATTAGACGAAGAAGATATCAAAGAAGAAATCGTAAAGTTTATGCAAAAAATTGATGGTGTTTCTTTCGTAGCTGATATGGATAAAATTGGAGAAGCTTCTATTCCTGCGATTATCAAAGAACGAATGGTTAACGGTTACAATCGTAAACGTAGCGGTGCTATTACTTATATTTTAGAACCACAATGGTACGGCGGAAAACAAAATGCTGGAGGAACAACACACGGAACTTGGGGGGCTTACGATGCTCACATTCCATTTGTTTTGATGGGTTGGGGTATAAAACATGGTAAAAATAATAACCGTGTTTATATGACAGATATCGCACCTACAGTTGCCGCTTTGCTACATATAGAAGAGCCAAACGGAAATATTGGCGAACCAGTTTCTGAAGTAACAAATCCAAAATAATCTTATAAAAGATAATTCTAAAAACGCAACTTAATTAGTTGCGTTTTTTTTTGTTTCTATAATTATTATTTACTCTATTTCAATTGTTTAAATTTTATAATTAAAGAAATTAACGATTAACATCTATAACATTATTTTGATAAATAATAAGCTCATATTATTGATAATGAGAAAAATATAAATAAGAGGGGGTAATGAGGGATTTGTTTTAAGAGGAAAATCAGCATTTTTCGTTGATTTGTAATAGAAGATAATTATACAAAATCATGAGAAATTATAGAACGTTATAATATTCCAAAAACAACATTGTATAAATGGATAATTTTTAATATTCTGCACAATATTAGTAAAAGAGTATAATTTTCTCCAATTAAATTAATAACTTTAATATTCTAAATACATCATAATGAAAAAGACTTTTTTAAGTAAATTAACTTTGACATTATTTTCTACCAACCTATTTTTTTTTATTATCTCCACAACTAGATGCTTGCACAAGAGTTTGTCTATAAAGGTCCAGAAAATACTGTAATCACAGCTCGTTCTATGGATTGGAAAGATGAAATTGATGCAAATATTTGGGTTTTTCCTAGAGGTATAGATCGATCTGGCAACGTTGGAAATGCTTCGGAAAAATGGACTTCAAAATACGGAAGTGTAATTGCAAGTGCTTGGGACATTGCGACAACAGATGGCATGAACGAAAAAGGACTTGTTGCGAATGTTTTGTGGTTAGTAGAAAGCCAGTATCCTCAATTTAATCCAAAAGGAACAAAGCCAGGTGTTACAATTGCAGCTTGGGCACAATATGTTTTAGATAATTATGCTACAGTAAAAGAAGCTGTAGATGATTTGAGAAAAGAAAAATTTGTAATTGTTTCTGACTACATTCCAGGTACTCAAAAATTTACAACTTTACATCTTTCAATTTCTGATGCAAATGGAGACAATGCAATTTTCGAATATGTAAACGGGAAATTAAAAATACACCATGATCCTTCTTATACAGTAATGACAAATTCTCCAGTTTTTGATGAGCAATTAGCAATTAATCAATATTGGAAAGGGATTCCAGGAACAATTATGTTACCAGGAACTAACAGAGCTGCTGATCGTTATGTAAGAGCATCATATTACATTAATGCAATTCCGCAAACCGCTGATACTCGCACTTCTACTGCAAGTGTTTTTAGTGTTATCAGAAATGTATCGGTTCCGTTAGGAATTTCTTCAGAAGCAGAACCTAACATATCGTCTACAAGATGGAGATCAGTTTCTGATCATAAAAATCTTGTTTATTACTTTGAAACTACAAAAACTCCAAATACATTTTGGGTTGATTTAAAGAAAATTGATTTTGGTAAAAATGCAAAAACAAAACGATTAAGCGTAAGTAAAAATGAAACGTATGCTGGCGAAACTTCACAACTTTTTAGTGATACAAAACCATTTACATTTGTTGGAATTTAGATCGAAAAATTAATCAATATTTTTCTTGCAAATAGTTCTAAATCAACATTCAATATGATTGCCAATAACAAACATTTTATATCTGCCTTTTTATTATTAGGATCTATTGTTTATGCTCAAAAATCAAATGATACAATTGATATTTCGATAAGACCTTACACTAGTTTGAGAGGTCATCTTGCTGTGCATGATAAAGTAATGGAGCTACAAGAAAATGCCTCTCGTGCTGGAATTGAAATTAATCTAAAAAAAGGAAATATTGCATTTGTAGCTGGTATTGAACTCCAAATTAATATGTTCAAAGGTAACTCGTCGTTTAATGTTGATGGAAATTTAGATAGTGATCTTTTGACAATTGTTTCAGAACAAAAACAACAAGTTTTTGGTAATCGCTTGGGTTACTTAGGTATTGATTTGTCTAAATATGGTAAAATAACATTTGGTAAACAATGGAGTGTTTACCGTGATGTTACAGCTTATACAGATCGTTTTAATGTATTTGGAGGACGCGCTTCTGCAACTTTTACAGGTGGAACAGATGGTGGTTTGCTAGGAACAGGACGAGCAGATCAATCAATAATTTATAGAAATAAAATTAAAGCTTTTCAATTTGGTGCTCAAATCCAAACAAAAGGTGGAAATGATGATAAGATTATTGATGGTTTTGGTTTTTCAGCTCAATTAGAATTAAATCAAAATATTAGTATTGGAGCTGCATTTAACCGTGCTTTTATAGCTCAAAACTTAATTGATGATAATCATATCTTAGGTTTATCAGGACATCCAACTTTTTATTCAATTGGTTTAAAATATACGAGTAAACAATTTGATGTTAGTCTACTTGGAATTTTACAGCAAAATGGTGATTTTATACCTATTTCATATCAATCTGAAAATACAATTAATCCTTCATATGTTTTTGATGCAAAAGGTTTTGAGACAGCGTTGAAATATAAACTAAATAAATTTTCAATTTTAGGAGGTTATAATTTATATGTTCCTGAAACAAAGAAATCTGTAGAAAATATAATCATTGATAAAAATTTCAGACGAAGTGATTTCATTACAGGATTAGAATATTATCCGATGAAATATGTACAATTATATACAGAACAGCGTATCTCTTTTGGTAAAAATTATATTGGTAAAAAAGAACAAAGTGTTTTTACATTGGGAATGAAACTAGATTTATCTAGACAATTTAATAAGAAACTTAACCTATAATAAAACCACAACTAACTTAACTTTTCTCTCTATCATTTGAAATAATTAATAAAACGAAACTTAAAAAATTATGTTTAACTTTTTTCAAAAAAGCACATTTTTAATTCTATTAGCATCAAGTACGCAAACTTTTGCTCAAGACTCAATTCAGCCAGATGATTCTTGGCATTTCAAAGTAGAGCCAAATATGATGTTGCCTCATATGAAAGGAAAAGCGAGTGTTTCTCGACTTCCGAATGTACATGTAAGTCAATCCCCTTCAGACTTTTTTGAGCATTTGAAATTTGCTGGAATGTTAATTTTTGAAGCCGAAAACAAAGATTGGGTGATTACATCTGATATTATTTATGCTTCTTTAGCTGCAAATGTTAAAAAAGACCCTTTAGTTTTGGATGGTAAATTAACAGCAAAACAATTCTCTTTTGAAGCAGGTTTATTGAGAAAAATTACACCTTGGCTAGAAGCTGGTATTAGTATGAACCTTGTAAATATTAAATCTGGATTTGATGTAAATCTAATCAATCCAGTTTCTTTAAAACCAATGCATTTAGATCGTAGTATTTCTAAAACTTGGGTAGATCCAATGTTAGTTGCAAGAACAAGAAGTTTACCAAACAAAAAGTTTTTGTATAATGTTTCTGGAGAAATTGGAGGATTTGGAATCGGCTCAAAATTAGCATGGCAATTAGAAGGATTGGCTGGTTATCAATTCTCTGATTTATTTTACGCAATGGCGGGCTATCAAATCATAAGTATGGACTACGAGAAAGGAAGTAACAATTCCAACTTTGTTTATGATATGGATATGTTTGGACCAATGATAAAAATTGGCTTTAACTTAAAATAATAACCTTAAAATAAATATATTATGAAAAAATTATTTGTATTATGTGCTTTTACAAGCATATTATTCACAGCTTGCGAAAAAAAGACTGAAAGTACTCCTGCCACTGAAAATAAATCATCACAAAAAATCGATGACTCCACTTCTCAATCTGCTTTAGATTGGGACGGAACTTATGAGGGCGTGATTCCTTGTGCTGATTGTGAAGGAATTAAAACAGAATTAACCTTAAATCAAGATAATACATATACCTTAACAGAGGAATATATCGACAAAAACCTAAAGGTTGAAAATCAAGGTAATATTACGTGGACTGATGATGGTAATTCAATTTCATTAAAAACAAAAGACGATGAATATAAACGTTATAAGGTTGGAGAGAATATTTTATTCCAATTAGATTTAGAAGGAAATGAAATTACTGGAGCTTTAGCACAAAATTATCAGTTAAAGAAAAAATAAATAAGATAGATAAGAAAACGTAACCAAATATGGTTGCGTTTTTTTACTTTTATAAAAAATAAATTAGAAATGACTTTCAATTCACCAATCATATCAACACAAGAATTACATGATAATCTAGATCTTAAAAATTTAATTATTTTAGATTGTACGATTGATAAAGTTGGACAATCAATAAAAGATCAAGAATTAAAATTAATTCCGAATTCTATTTTCTTTGATTTGGAAGGAAAATTTTCTGATCATTCTTCGCAATTTCCTCATACACTTGTTGATGAAAAAACTTTTACAAAAGAAGCTCAAAATTTGGGCATTAATCAAAATTCTATCATCGTTTGTTATGATCGTTGGGGAGTTTATTCGAGTCCGAGAGTTTGGTGGATGTTCAAAGCAATGGGACACAATGAAGTATATGTTTTAGATGGCGGATTACCTGTTTGGATGGATAATAATTTTGTCACAACTTCTATTTATTTTCAATCTACTGTAAAAGGTAACTTTATTGCTGATTTTCAATTAAATTGGTTTGCCGATACACAAGTTATATTAAATGCAATAAATGATGATTCGAAAATAATTATAGATGCACGATCAGAAGGGCGTTTCAAGGGTACTTCTTCTGAGCCAAGACAAGGTTTACGAAGCGGACATATTCCAACTTCTAAGAATTTATTTTTTGAAAATGTTTTGGCTGATACAACATATAAATCAAAAGAAGAACTGAAAGCAATTTTCGAAAAATTGACAGATTCATCCAAAGAAAATATTTTTTCGTGTGGTTCTGGAGTTACAGCTTCCATCCTAGCCTTAGCTTCGACAATTGCAGGTTTTGATAAGGTAAAAGTTTATGATGGGTCTTGGTCTGAATGGGGCGCTGACGAAAATTTACCGATTGAAAGATAGTTTAAAACTATTTTGCATGATTTACAAATCCGAGTAAAAAACTCGGATTTGTAAATTTTAAGCTAAATGTTTTTATTTTTTGGTAAGAAAACTTCCGCCATCATACAGCGAGCGCTTCCTCCTCCTAATTTTTCAATCAAATCTATCTTAACAGGTAATATTGGATTATAAGCCTCAATTTTAGAAATTTGTTCTTGATTAAGCGAATTATAAGCCGTTTGTGACATCACCAAATATGATTGTCCTAAACCTACAACTTGCAACATATTGCCAGCAAATTGATGCACTTGTGCTTCTGTAATTGCAATTATTTCTTTTCCAGCTTCTAATAAATACTCACAAACTGTTTTCTTTTCTTTTTTATCATCGATAGAATCCAAACAAATAATCGCATACTTATCTGCAATACACATCATTACATTTGTATGATAAATTGGTTTGCGTTCTCCATTTACAGTTTGATTCGCATGAAAAATAACTGGCGTATATTCTAATTCCTCACAAAATTCAATCAATAAATCTTCATCAGTTCGTTGAGAAATACATGCATAAGCCAATTCATGCTCGCGATCAAGAATAATACTTCCTGTTCCTTCCAGGAAAATTTCGTCTTCTTCTGCCGATGTAAAATCAATCACATCATCAATATGAAAACCTTTTTCTTCCAACAAACTCAATACATCTTCTTCACGACGCTCTTGTCTCCTATTTTTTGCAAACATAGGATATAACACAACATTTCCGTTATCATGAAAAGAAATCCAATTGTTTGGGAAGATTGAATCTGGCGTATGCGGTGAAGCAGTATCTTTGATCGTGATAACATTTACACCTTTTGAACGCAAAGCAGAAACCATTCCTTGAAATTCTTCTAACGCTTCTTTCTGAATATCTTCTTGAGAATCTGTTGTTTCTGTTTGGAAATAATTGTTAACAGCCGTTTCTGGATTGTAATAAAAAGCTGTTGGCTCAACCATCAAAATAGTTGACGTATATTGTTTTTGTTTCATGTTATTTTCTGATTAATGGCATTGTAGAACATCTTAGTAAACCTCCCATTTTAGAAACTTCGCGGTAATTAATTCGTTCCACTTTTATGTTCCATACATTTTCTAAATGATCATTTAAACGTATAAAATTTTTCTCAGAAACAACAACTTCAGGAGAAATTGAAAACACATTTGGATTCATCCAATACATTTCTTCTTTTGTTACTTCGAATAAATTTTCTTTTCCAAAAATATCGACAATTTGCTGATATTCATTCTCAAATAAAAAGCCATCTTTGTAAATAATTGCTTTGTCTTTCCCAACAGGATTGAAAGTGCAATCTAAATGTAAAATTCCTTCATATGGATTTTCATCATTCTTTTTCAATTCAAAATCCAATACTTTTTTATTCGGAAATTTAGCTTTGATATACTTTACAAACTCAACATTTGTACGTCCTGTTTTATAATTTTTGAAATCTGCTTGTTTGTACGTTCCAACAAAAATATAATCGTTATACAAAATCACATCGCCACCTTCTACATAAACTTCTTCTGGTAATGCATTGATTTTATTTCCTTTGAATTGACGTTTTATTTCGCGATACGCTTGCAATTCTTCTAAACGATCTGGAATAATATTCGAGATAAAGAATTCATCATCAATAACAAAACCGACATCTCGAGAGAAAACTTGATTGCAATCTTCGATCAATGTTGGACGTAAAACTTCAACATTATATTTCTTCAAAACTTGTTCAAATTCTGACATTTCCGCAATCAAATCTTCTTCTTTTGGATAATCATTATTCTTTACGGTTTCATAAGATTTGGCATCGAACGTCTGATCAAGTGTTGGATTAGCTCCGTTAGATTCTGCTCGACCCAAGACTACAGTTTGCAGTTGAGCCGTTTCATTCTGTACATTTAATCGCATAATTTATTGTAGTTTTTAATTTTATGTTCCAAAAAAAATCCCGCAATAGCGAGATTTAATTTTGTATAAATATACATTTATTTTTGAATTCCTAAAGCTTTCAAACCATTTACTGTTGCAATATTTGAAAGTTGTTCCACATCATAAAAGTGACAAGACTCTAGCATTACTCTCAATTCTGTAAGTAAATGACCATCAGAAAAAGGTTTATAAATATCATTAATATTATCTGTTCCGAAGGCAACGTTAATTCCTCTTGGAATCATTTCATCAACTGGCGTTACCGAGTTGTGCGAAGGCGCCAAACGCTCTGTACGATTGTGATCTATCCAAGCAGTTGGACAAGAAACAATGTGCATATCTGCTTTTTTAATTAAATCATATAATTCGTAACGATATTTTCTTGGATGAGCCGCTACAGAAATTGAGTGAACCGCAGAAACTTTTCCTTGCATTCCGTGTTCAATCGTTTTCAAAGCTAATTGTTCCGTTTCTTTTTCTTCGTCTGTGTTAAATTGATCAACATGAACGTGAACCAATTTATTTTTTGCTTTTGCAGTTGATAATAAAATATCTAAATGCTCATCTTCTCGACCGAAATCTTTTGCAGGTAAACCTCCGATAATATCCACAAAATCAGAAGACATATCAAACCATTCGCGCGCTTTTGGATCGATAACTCCTTTCAGTACTTGATTTGCAAAACGCATTTCGATGTCTTTTCCGTAATTATCTTTTAAGCGTTGAGCAGCTTGTATACTACGATCTTCAATCACTTCATCCGCATCAATAAAAGAACCAATTGCTTGACAACCTTGCTCTAACATGAAATTAATCGCTTTTTCCATTCGGAAATAAATATCATCAACAGATGAATTACGTTTCATATCATCAACTAAATGCCATTTTTCTTTTAAGTAAGAATTTGATAATGCGAAAGTGTCCGAAGTCAATGAATAAGCTCTATCTAAGTGTGAATGCGTATTAACCCAACCTCCTTTTTCGTTGATTTTTTCAAGTACTTCTTCAATTGGATTATAGTTCTGTTTGTTCATCGTGAGTTTGTTTGTTTTCGGGATGTAAAATTAACAAGATTATTCAATAGAAATGAAGCGATATTATCAAAAAGATTTCTGTAACTTTGTGCCTTTGTTAGTAACATGAGCAAGCAAAAAAAATCCAACAATAGTTGGACTTTTTTGTTTGTTTATTTTTTTTAAGAAAAAGTTCTATTTTACCATCTGGATATTTTGAATTAGGCTTTGTAAATTTTAAATCATCTACTAAATCCATATTTACTGCAATAAAACTTGCATAATCAACATCTTTTCCGTCAATTGAATAACCTATTTTTAAATCTTTTTTTGGTTAAGAAATGATTAATTTAGAATTTTTAATTCCAGGAATTGTATCATTCAAAGTTTTAGATTGTGCAAAACTCAACAATGGAAGAAATAAAAAAGCTAATAGTAATTTTTTCATATCATTAATATTTGTTCCATAATTTCTCAAACTTTTATGTTATGATTCTTTCTCTTTTTTGGAAACAATATCAATTTTTCCGTTTGGATATTTTTTATCTGTTTTGATTACTGTAATATATTTAATTTCATCTGGACTCATTTTCGTAAAAATACTTTTATCAACTCTCTCTCCATCAATAAAAATTGCAGGTCTACTATTTTCATATTCAGAAATAGATATAGAACTTGGTACAATTCTATTTAAAACTTTTTCATTTGAATTTTCTTGTGCAAAACTCAACATTGGAAGAAATGCAAAAGCTAATAATATTTTTTTCATAAATCGTTAATTTATATAAAGTTAATTAAATATTTTATAAAAACTAATTTTTGTATGTTCGTTTTACAGATTGAATTCCTTCAATATTTTTCATTTCCATCATGATTTTTTCTAATTCGGCTTTATTTTTAACTGAAACTGTAATCTTTCCATCAAAAATACCTGCATCCTCAGATAAATTAATACTATGCATGTTCAACGAGTTATTTTTTGAAATAACTAACGTAATATCACTCACCATTCCAGCTCGATCCAAACCTTGTAACTCAATCAACGCTTTAAATTCTTGTTGAGAAGAATCAATCCATTTCGCTTTTATAATTCTGTACGCATAATTTGCTTGTAACGAAACTGAGTTTGGACAATCTACCTTATGTACTTTTATTCCTTTTGAAACTGTGATAAAACCATATACTTTGTCACCCGGAATTGGATTACAACAACTCGCTAATTCATAATCTAAACGCTCTTCATCATTCCCAAAAACAAGACTATCTAATTTCGTTTTGTCGATAGAAATATTATCTTTTTTAGTTGTATTGAATGTTGATTTTCTGAAACGGTTAATCAATCCTGTGAAACCAGTATTTCGTTCTGCAAATTTACGTAAATCATTGTTGTCAATAATTCCCATTGCAACATTATAAAATACATCTTGACTCGAACTTAACTTAAAGTATTGCTGTAACTGATTAATCGTATTTTCACTAAAATCAACCTTTAAATGTCTTAATTTACGTTGAATAATTTCTTTTCCATCTTCTGCAACTTTACGTTTATCTGAGTTTAAAGAAGCTTTAATTTTACTTCTCGCTTTACTCGTTACAACATATTCTAACCACTCTAATTTTGGTTTTTGTTGTGTTGATGTAATGATTTCTACTTGATCACCACTTTGCAATTGATGCGACAGCGGATACAATTTTCCATTCACTTTTGCACCCAAACAATGGTCACCAACATTGGTGTGAATAGAGTAAGCAAAATCCAACGAACTCGCTCCTTTTGGTAACGAATGCAAGTCTCCTTTTGGCGTAAAAACATAAATCTCTTTGGAGTACAAATTGAACTTGAAATTATCCATAAACTCAATCGCATCCTTAGTATCTTCTTGCTCCAACATTTCACGAACTTGATGAATCCATTCATCAACTTTCGTTTCGTCGTCCGATATATTTTCTTTGTATTTATAATGTGCTGCGATACCCATTTCGGCAACTTCGTCCATTCTTTCGGAACGAATTTGTACTTCTACCCAACGCGCTTGTGGTCCCATAACCGTTACGTGAAGCGATTCATAACCAGTAGTTTTGGGTTGAGAAATCCAGTCGCGCATACGTTTTGGATTTGGAATAAATAAATCCGTCACCAACGAATAAATTTTCCAAGCTAAGAATTTTTCATTCTTTTTATCTGAACGATAAATTACACGAATCGCAAACAAATCAAAAACTTCCTCGAAAGGAATTCCTTGATTAATCATTTTTCGATAAATTGAATTGATTGATTTTGAACGACCTTTGATCTCAAATTCTAAACCTTCGGCTTCAAGTTTTTCTGAAATAGTCTTACAGAAATCATCAATGTATTTTTTTCTTTCGGCTTCAGTTTCTGTTAATTTATGTTCAATATTAAAATATGCATCTGGTTTAGTGTATTTCAAACTCAAATCTTCTAGTTCAGATTTGATGTTATACAATCCCATTCTGTGAGCCAAAGGCGCATATATAAAAATAGTTTCGGATGCTATTTTTAACTGTTTATCCTCTCGCATACTTTCTAACGTACGCATATTGTGTAAACGATCGGCAATTTTGATCAAAATCACACGCACATCTTCAGATAAAGTCAGTAATAATTTTTTATAATTTTCAGATTGTATCGAAACATCTTGTTTATTTAAGACAGCAATTTTTGTTAATCCATCTATAATTTTTGCAATCTTTTTTCCAAAAAGTTTCTCAATATCTTCTAACGTATATTCAGTATCTTCTACTACATCATGCATTAAAGCCGCAGAAATTGATGTAGCACCAAGCCCAATTTCGTCAGCAACAATTTTGGCAACAGCAATCGGATGATAGATATATGGCTCGCCTGTTTTTCTACGCTGATCTTTATGCGCATCAACAGCCAAATCAAAAGCTTTACGAATCAGCTTTTTATCTTCATCTGATAAAGTGACATATGTATTTTGAAGCATCTCTTTATAACGTCTCGTTATCTCAATGTTCTCTCTCTCTAATTGTTCGTCTGTAATAACATGAGGCGTATCCATCTTTCTTATGTTTTTGTTGATTTAGAAAAAAGCTTTAATTCCCTTTATTTATCTGCTTTCTTCGAAGGATTAAATATACAATATTTTATTTTTTATTGACTATAATATTCAACTGATTTTATCACGTTTTTTAAGTCTTTATTTTTAATCAATCTAATTTATAACGTACTTTTTACACTATTAATTTAATAATAAAAGTTGATTAATATAATCTGATTTTATCAATTTACAATTATATACTACTTTTTATTGTATAGTTGATAAATAATTAACTGTCCTAAAACAAACATTTTAAACTTTATTATTAATTCTAAACATTTTTCTAACTTAACAAAACAAATAAAACACAGCACACACATAAATGGATTACAAAACTTTATACTCAAAAAGTATTGAAGAACCTGAACTTTTTTGGAAAGAAGAAGCGCAGAAATTAGCATGGTCAACTTACCCTGAACAAATCTTAAAACAAAATGAAAACGGATATTATTCGTGGTTTGTTGACGGAAAAATAAATATGAGCCGTTTGGCTTTGGAGGAAAATATAAAAGCTGGACGCGGAGAACAATTTGCTTTAATTTACGATTCTCCTGTTACAGAAGTTGTTCAAAAAATTACGTACAATCAGCTTTTAGAAAAAGTAAGTCGTTTTGCAGGAGGTCTTACATCCTTAGGATTATCAAAAGGTGATACAGCAATTATTTATATGCCTATGATTCCAGAAGCAATTGTTGCGATGCTTGCTTGTGCGAGAATTGGTGTAATACATTCTGTTGTTTTTGGAGGTTTTGCAGCGCCAGAATTAGCTATTCGTATTGATGATGCTCAACCTGATGTTATTATTTCTGCGTCTTATGGAGTAGAAATTAATCGTCAAATCAACTATAAACCATTGATTGATGAAGCAATTGAATTAACACTTTACAAACCAAAAAACATTGTCATTTTTGAACGTCCAAATCACACCGATGATTTATCAGCAGAAAACGTTCATACCTATGATGAAATGTATCAACATCAACCTATAGAACCTATCGAAGTTCCAAGTACACATCCATTATATATTTTGTATACTTCTGGAACAACTTCTACGCCAAAAGGTGTCGTACGCGATACAGGAGGTTATGCAACTGCACTAAATTCGACAATGAACTATTTTTATGATTTAGAACCAGGTGATACAATTCTTACTGCAAGTGATATTGGTTGGGTTGTTGGACATTCCTATATCGTTTATGCGCCGTTAATTTATGGTGTTACAACGGTTATTTATGAAGGAAAACCAATCAAAACTCCTGACGCTGGAGCTTTTTGGAGAATGGTTGAAGAACATAAAATCAAAAATGTTTTCACAGCTCCAACAGCAATTCGAGCAATTCGAAAAGAAGATCCAGAAGGAAAATTATTCCAAAAATACGATACGTCAAGTCTGAAACGTTTATTCTTAGCAGGAGAACGTTGTGATACATCTACTTATTATTGGTTAAAAGAAATTTCAAAATTACCCGTTATTGATCATTGGTGGCAGACAGAAAGCGGCTGGCCAATGTTAGGAATTTGTGTTGGAATCGAAAATATAATGCCTGAACATGGCGCAGCTGGATTACCTGTTTTTGGGTATAATATAAAAATTGTAAATGAAGAAGGACAAGAAAATGATATACGAGAGGAAGGTTCTATCGTGATTCAGCTTCCACTTCCTCCTGGTTGTATGACAAGTTTATGGCGAAATGAACACCGATTTATAAAAGGTTATTTTCAACAATTTCCGAATCATTATTTAACTGGTGACGGAGGTTTTAGAGATGAAAATGGTTTTGTATTTATTACAGGTCGAACTGATGATATTATTAATGTCGCTGGTCATAGGTTAAGTACTGCAACAATGGAAGAATTGGTTTCTTCTCATCCTGATATTACAGAATGTGCGGTTGTGGGAATTAAAGATGAATTGAAAGGTCAAATTCCAATAGGTTTGATTGTTACAAAAGAAAACGCATCAAAATCGGAAGAAGAAATCGAAAAAGATTTGATTGCTTTATTACGCAAAGAAATTGGCGGAATTGCCTGTTTCAAAACATCTATAATAGTTAACAGACTACCAAAAACACGAAGCGGAAAAATATTACGCAAAACTTTATCTCAAATTGCAGACGGAACACCATTCACAATTCCATCTACAATTGATGATGCTACAGTTTTAGATGAATTAATTCACGAATTTTCAAGAAGAAACGTAGGTCTAGCCTTTGCGATTTCGTCAATATAATCCATTTTATTCATTCACTATTTCAAAAGCAGTAATTCCTACTATTACTGCTTTTTTTATTCATTTTTACATAAATTTGAATTAGAAATATCATTCAATGCCAAATCAATCCAAATCATTAGAAGATGTGCACGAAAGTGTTCAAATCAAAAAAGGAAAGTTTAGAAAAATCCTAAGTTTTTTTGGACCTGCCTACTTAATAAGCGTTGGTTACATGGATCCGGGAAACTGGGCAACCGATTTAGCAGGCGGCAGCCAATTTGGTTATACTTTGATTTGGGTTTTATTGATGAGTAACATAATGGCTTTGTTATTACAAAGTTTATGTACACGTTTGGGAATTGTTCGACGAAAAGATTTGGCGCAATGTAACCGAGAAACTTATCCGAAAGGAATGAATCTCATCTTGTATATTTTAGCCGAAATAGCTATTGCAGCTTGTGATTTAGCAGAAATTTTGGGAATGGCAATTGGTCTAAATTTACTTTTTGGAATAGATTTGATCTATGGTGTTTTAATCAGTTTCTTAGACACTTTTCTCCTACTTTATCTTCAAAAATTAGGCATGCGAAAAATGGAACTTTTCATTGTTGGTTTAATCACGATGATTGGTTTATGTTTTTTAACCGAAATGTTTTTAGCAAAACCAGATTTTGGAGAAGTTGCAAAAGGATTTATTCCATCTATTCCAAATAGCGCTGCATTGTATATCAGCATTGGTATTATCGGCGCAACTGTAATGCCGCATAATCTTTATTTACATTCTGCACTCGTCCAAACGCGGCAAATAAAACGCGATGATTTTTCAATCAAAAAAGCCCTCAAATATAACTTTTGGGATAGCGCAATTGCTCTGAATTTAGCCTTCTTTGTCAATGCTGCAATCTTAATTTTAGCTTCATCCGTATTCCATAAAAACGGCTATCACGATGTTGCAGAACTGAGCGATGCTTATAGATTATTGGGGACAACTTTAGGAACAGATTTGGCTCCAAAATTATTCGCAGTTGCTTTAATTTTAGCTGGACAAAGCTCTACAGTTACAGGAACTTTAGCTGGACAAATTGTGATGGAAGGATATTTACATCTACGTATTAATCCTGTTTTGAGAAGAATTTTGACACGATTATTAGCCGTAGTTCCAGCAGTTGTAGTCATTCTTATTTTTGGAGAAAAAGAAGTCGGTTCTTTACTAATTTTCAGTCAAGTTATCCTAAGTATGCAATTGGCTTTTGCGGTAATTCCGTTGATTCATTTTGTGAGTGATAAAGCGAAAATGGGGAATTTTGCAATCAATACAACAACCAAATTTTTTGCATGGACAATCGCTTTTATTATTTCATTTCTGAATGCGCAATTGGTGTATGAAGAAGTTAATAAATGGATGGCAAATAGTGAATCTTACACTTTAAATATTTTTCTTATAGCGTTAGAAATAGGACTTTTAGTTTTATTATTGCTGACATTTTTTATTCCAATTATGTTGAAGAAAAATGAAGAACATCAAAAGGAAATTCATGAACCATTTGAGAAGTTTACGTTAGAAGAAATTTCGAATCAACATTTCAAAAAGATTGTTGTTGCGTTAGATTTTTCGAAAACGGATAGAAAAGTGATTAATTATGCGACACAATTAGCTACTACAGAATCTACCATTATTTTGGTTCATATTATCGAAAGTGCTTCTGCAAAATACACGGGAGAGCGTACGAATGATGAAGAATCTCTGTCAGATTTGAAACGTTTAGAACAATATGCAGAGATCATTCGACCTTTGTTTAATGAAACTAAAATCGAATTAGGTTACAATAATCGAATCAATTCAATTGCTGAAATTTGTAAACGAAATCAAGCAGATTTGTTGATTGTTGGTTCGCACGGACACCGAGGTTTTATGGATTTTATTTTTGGAGAAACGATTAATAAATTAAGGCATCGCGTTAATATTCCGGTCTTTATTGCAAAATAATAAAAAGCCATTCAGAATTTTTCTGAATGGCTTTTTGATTAGATTAAAATATAAAAATTATTTGATCGATAATAATTCAATCATTTCTTTATTTTCTTGTAAAATAGCATGATCTAAAGCAGTTTTACCATTATTATCTTTAATGTTTAAATCTGCACCAGCTTCGATTAGTTTTTTGGCAATTTCATTTTGACCAAATGTTACAGCAAAAATCAAAGCAGAAGCTCCATTAAAATTCACTTGATTAACATCAGCCTTATTCGCAATTAGTAAATTTACCATTTCAGGAAATCCTCTAAAGACGGCTCCCATCAACGCATTGTTTCCAGATAAATCTTGCGCATTAGGATTTGCTCCTTTTGATAATAATACTTTCGCAGCGTCTGAACTGTTATTATAAATCGCTAAAATTAAAGGTGTAAATCCACGTTGATTTGCTTCATTTACATGTTTTCCATTCGAAATTAATTCTTCTATTTGCTTCACATTATTTTCTCTCGCCGCACTAAACAAATCTTGTGCATAAATTGAAGAAAAACTGAATAGAAATAAGGCTAAAAATATATACTTTTTCATGATAATATTGATTTTATGAAAGTCATGGAGCCAAACTCAATCGACTCCAATCCAATAGAAATTATTTTGGTAAATATTGCTTTACATCGCTCATAGAAGTATTTGTAGCCTTCATCAAACGTGTTCCATATTCTGTATTTGCTTGGTAAAAATGTGCAATCATTTTATGAACAATTACTTTATTTTTAACCGAATTTAAAGCTCCAGATAAATTTTTGATTAAGTTATCTTGATCTTTTTTAGAGAATGATTTGTACAAATCTCCAGCTTGTACAAAGTTATTTTCTTTATCAATGACATGCTGAGTTGTTATAGCTCCTGCAGGAAAAACAGATTTTGAATACTTGAATTTTGCATTATCTACAACCTCAGGAAGATTAGTTGAAGGTTGATAATTTACATCACCTTTTTGCTCACGGATCGACATATAACCGTCTTGATTATATGTTTTTACACTATTTTTTGGTGCATTAACAGGAATTTGTTGGAAATTACCCGTTAAACGATGACGTTGTGTATCAGAATAGGAAAACAAACGACCTTGTAACAATTTATCTTCAGAAGCTTCAATTCCTGGAACCAACGTAGCTGGAGCAAATGCTGCTTGCTCAACTTGTTGAAAATAATTCGTTGGATTCTCATTCAATGTCATTGTTCCAACTTTAACTAACTTTACAACAGATTCTGGCCAAATTTTCGTTACATCAACAGGATTGAAATCTAATTTATCAAAATCTTCTCGTTTCAATAATTGAACATATAAATCCCATTTCGGAAAGTTTCCTTTGTCGATTTCATTACGTAAATCTAATGTTGCATGTTCTATTTCAGTCGATTGAATTTTATTCGCTTCTTCTTGTGTTAAATTTTTCGTTTCTTGTTGAGGAACCCATTTGTATTTCACATAAGTTACTTCACCTTTTGCATTTACCCATTTGTAAGCATGTACACCATTTCCTTCCATTTGACGAAAATTTGCAGGAATTCCATAATCTGAAAACAACCACGTTAACATATGCGTAGACTCTGGTAAATTAGAGAAAAAATCAAATACACGATTTGGATCAGATGCGCCATTTGTTACAGGAGATGGCCTGAAAGCATGCACCATATCTGGGAATTTGATCGCATCTCGAATAAAGAAAACAGGTAAATTGTTTCCAACTAAATCGTAATTTCCTAGTTCTGTGTAAAATTTAACAGCAAATCCACGTGGATCACGATAAGTTTCTGGCGAACCTTGTTGATGCGTTACAGTTGAAAAACGTACAAATAATGGTGTTTTTTTACCAGCTGTTGACAAGAAATCAGCCATTGTCACATCAGAAAAATCTTTATCAGCTACAAATTCTCCGAAAGCTCCAGCTCCACGCGCATGAACAACACGTTCTGGAATACGTTCGCGATCAAATGCTGCTAATTTTTCAATTAAATGAATGTCCTCCAACAAAACTTGTCCGTTATTTCCGATTGTTTTAGAATTTTGATTATCTCCAACTGGAGCGCCTGTGTTTGTTGTTAATTGTTGGGCAAATCCAATCGTAGAAAGGAATGCTAAACTTAATACTAAACTTCTTTTGATCATAATTATAGTTTTATTCTTTATTTATCATTTTAAGACAGAGCAAAACTAAATCTGTTATAATTATAAATCAAATCTATAAAATCTATTAGATATAATTAATTTTTATAATAATTATAACCCAATCCTTTACAAGGAAGAAAAAGGTGATATATTATTTCGCAATAAATGAATAAATAAAAATGATGAAGAATTTTAGAAATAAAAAAAAACCACTTATTTAGCGGTTTTGAGAGATATTATTTAATTTTTTCTAAATCGTTGAAAAGACATAGAAGGTTTAATTTTTATCGATTCATTAGCTATTAATACCATTAAATTCAAATGCTGATTGAACATCCATAGTGAATTTCCTTCAACCTCTACTCCTTGTGGAGTTCTGATAAGTTCTAAATTTATGTACATCATAATCTATAATTTTTTGGTTGACGCTAATATTGTGTTAAAAATAATTTTTAATGTTAATTTCATTTAACACAACTGATAAAATTAAAAGTTTCTAATAAAATTCAGTATTTTGTATTTGTTTTTTAATAAACATAAATTATACCAAAAAATATACAAATGGTTTCCTTCATGTTAAATTTTAAGAAATTTGACTCCAACCAACTTTATCTTTATGATTTTCAATAAAATATTTTTTTGTTGGCTCATAAATCGAAGAAGAAAGTGTCGGATCTTGTGAAAGAATAGCTTCTACACATTTTCTTGCAGCATACAAAACTTCTTTGTCTTTCGCTAAATCAGCAATTTTAAGATTGAGAACTCCACTTTGTTGCGTTCCCATCATATCACCAGGACCGCGCAATTCCAAGTCAACTTCTGCTACCTGAAAACCATCATTAGTTTCACACATTGTCTGAATTCTACGTTTCGAAACTTCATTCAATTTCCCTCCCGTCATCAAAATACAATACGATTGTTCCGCTCCACGACCTACGCGGCCACGAAGTTGATGCAATTGAGAAAGTCCAAAACGTTCAGAATTTTCAATAATCATCACCGACGCATTTGGGACATTAACACCTACTTCTATCACAGTTGTCGCCACCAAAATTTGAGTTTCATTATTTTTGAAACGATTCATTTCAAATTCTTTATCCGCAGGTTTTTGACGACCATGCACAATACTTATCGCATATTCTGACAACGGAAAAGCACGAGAAATACTCTCGTAACCATCCATCAAATCTTTCAATTCTAACTTTGCTGATTCTTCAATCAGTGGATAAACCACATAAATTTGACGACCTTTCGCAATCTCATCTTTCATAAATTTGAAAACGCTTAAACGATGCGCATCTGTTTTATGAAGTGTTTTGATAGGTTTTCGTCCTTTTGGCAATTCATCAATCACCGAAACATCCAAATCGCCATACATTGTCATCGAAAGTGTACGTGGAATTGGCGTGGCTGTCATCACTAAAATATGTGGTGGAAGTTTAGCTTTTCTCCAAAATTTAGCACGTTGAGCGACTCCAAAACGATGCTGTTCATCAATAATAGCTAATCCCAAATTCTGAAAAATCACATTATCTTCTAACAAAGCATGCGTCCCGATAATTATTTTAAGGTTTCCATTTTCAAGGTTTTCTAAAATTGGTTGACGTTTTTTCTTTGTCACCGAACCAGTCAATAATTCAACTGAAACATCCAAACCATTCAGCAATTCTGTAATGCTTTCGTAATGTTGTTGTGCAAGAATTTCGGTTGGCGCAATTAAAGCCGCCTGAAAACCATTGTCAACTGCAATCAACATCGTTAACAACGCAACCATCGTTTTTCCAGAACCAACATCACCTTGCAACAAACGATTCATTTGCGCAGGTTGACGAAGATCAAAACGAATTTCTTTTATCACTCTTTTTTGTGCATTTGTCAATTCAAAAGGTAAATATTCATTGTAAAATGTATTGAAATAATGACCAATTTCTGGAAAAGGATTACTTCTATTCTTTTGTTTATTGACTGCTTTTTGAGAGAGATTAGCAAGATTTAGAAAGAAAAATTCTTCAAATTTTAGACGTCGAATTGCCGCATTTAATTCTGTTACATCTTTTGGAAAATGAATTGCTTTTAAGGCTTCATTTCTTCCAACTAATTTATAATGATCGAGAACATTTAATGGTAAATTCTCAGGAATATCATTATTTTCAGCAAAAAGATTCATCATCATTTTCTGAAGAACACGATTCGTTATTCCTTTTTTTGTCAACTTTTCGGTACTCGGATAAACTGGAAATAATCCAAGCGGAATATTTTTAGCATCTTCAACTAATTCAATTTCAGGATGTGTGATACTGAAATTATTATTGAATACATTTGGTTTTCCGTAAATGACAACTTCTTTGAAAAGATCATTTCTCAATTTCTCCTTTTGCCAAGAAGAAACTTTGAACCAAACCAATTCTAAAGTTCCTGTCCCATCTTGAAATTTCCCAACCAAACGTTTTACTTTTCCTTGATTAATTTCTTCTAAACTAACAATTTTACCTTTCAATTGAATTTCGGCAGCTGTTGAAGAAATTTCAGAAATTTTATAGAATTTTGATTTATCAACATAACGAAAAGGAAAATGTTGTATCAAATCTTCGTATCTAAAAATTCTGAATTCACTTTGCAATGTTTTAGCACGCTCAGGTCCAGCACCTTTTAAATATTCTATTGTTTTTTTTAATGGATTTTGATACATTTTTCTACTTTCGAAAGTCGCAATTTACCAATTTTTAACGACAAACAATGTCATCATTGTTACAAAATAAGCTCGTAGAATTGCATTATATTTGTAACAAATTAGAATCAAATGAATTTAACAGAATACATCAACAAAGGTTTATCATACGAAGATTATATCACACGCGTTGAAGATGATTTGGAAAACGAAATCGAAAACGATGATCCGAAAGAATATGTACAATATTATGCTTTGGGATTGCAACGCATGAACAGAATTTTTAAAACATTCAAATTAAATCCTGCGCAAGAAACACGCGTTAAATCAACTTCAAATAATTTAAAATTATTAGTCATTACAGAAGGTTGGTGTGGAGATGCATCTCAAATTTTACCTGTTGTAGAGAAATTGGCAAATGCGCTTCAAGTTTCGACGCATTATGTTTTACGTGATGAGAACTTGGAGTTGATGGAAAAATACAAAACAAATGGAGCGGCTTCTATTCCAATTATTATTGGAGTGAATGAAGAAAATGAAGAAGCTTTCCGTTTTGGTCCTCGTCCACAAGCTGGAATGGAAATGTTGGCGCGTTTCAAAAGTAATCCTGATACGTATTCGGCAGATGATTTTCACGAAGATTTACAAAAATATTACAACAACAATAAAGGTGAAGACATTGTAAATGAAATTTTAGATTTGATTGACGAAAACATCGGTAATTAATCATTTTTTTCAATTTGTTCAACTTGTTATTTGTTCGCATCTTTGTGTAAGATTTTATTGAAAAAGAAAAATGAAAGGAAATAAGCAAATTATTTTTGCCATCGTTGTAGTTGTCGCTTTAGTCGCTATTATGTTTACGCCAATTGGGACATTTTTTAAAGGTAAAATGGAAGACAATAGCCACGTTGCAGGCTCTGATATAGAATTAACAGAAAGTGATTATGATATTGATTTAATTGGTCATAACGGCGCTGCGAATACAAACTTGATTGATTTCAAGAAAAGTGGTGAAGTTGTTTTCCTAAATTTTTGGGGAAGCTGGTGTCCTCCTTGTGTTGCAGAAATGCCAACAATTCAGAAATTGTATGAAGCAAAAGGACAAAAAGTAAAATTTGTATTGATTGCAATTCAGGATAAACCAACGGTTTTTAATCCGTTTTTGCAAAAAAATAATTATACAATGCCAGTTTACGAGCCAAATAGTCCAATTTCAAATAATATGTTACCAAAGGTTTTTCCAACAACATATATTTTAAATAAGAAAGGTGAAGTTGTGTTGAAAGAAACAAAAACAAGAGATTGGAATGATAAAGAAATTAATGATTTATTAGATAAATTAATCGCTGAATAATTTTATTCAAAAACATAAAAAAGCCGTTATTAATTGATTAATAACGGTTTTTTTTATATCTGTAAGTTAACTCTCTTTTTAATTTTCTCTCATCAACGCTAATTGCAATAAAGCAGTTGTTGTATTTTGATTACGGGTTGTAGCACTTACATTTAGTAATTTTTCGAAAAAATTATTGGTCAATTTTGTTTTTCCATAACCAGAAGGACAATATAAATAAACAACATCATCAGCAACAAAATATTGTTCATCTTCAGTTTTTGAACTTTCAACTTTTTCAGTATTTATTTCCTCAGGTTTATTTGCCAAAAACGTATAATGCAAAAACTCTTTATCAATGCTCAAATCCTTTAAGAATGGATTATTTTCAATAATGTTTTTTAATTTTTCGATGGTAAGAATCAAAACTGGAACTTCAAAAGATAGACTTTCAACAATTTTATCGTGAATTAAATCTCCAATTTCTTTGATATCAGTCAAATTTGTCGAAAAAACCGCATTACCACTTTGCACATAAGTCGTCACATTTTCCAGTCTAAGTTCCTCCAAAAGTTTGGTCAAAACATCCATTTTGATGATTTTTTTACCACTTACATTTATACCTCTCAGGATTGCAATAAAAGTATTCATAAAACTATCTCTATTTACGAGAAACTTTGTTTAAAATTATGAAAATAAATATAATAGAAATTTTAAAACAAATCCCTAATTGTTACAATAATTTTGATAAATTAGCATCATTCTGAATAATAAAAAACTAATAAAACCTATGACTACAAATAGATTAGAAGCTTTTAGCGACGGCGTTCTTGCTATTATTATTACCATTATGGTTTTGGATTTGAAAGTTCCTCTTGGAGATGATATCATGAGTTTGAAACCTTATATCCCAAAATTTCTGAATTATTTGTTCAGTTTTATTTATGTTGGAATTTATTGGAACAATCATCATCATCTTTTTCAGGCAATTGAAAAAGTAAACGGCGGAATTTTATGGAGTAATTTACATCTACTTTTTTGGTTGTCTTTGCTACCTGTTTCGACTGGTTGGATGGGCGAAAATTACGACTCAACTTTTCCTGTTGCTTTTTATGGATTTGTCCTATTTATGAGCAGTTTAGCATTTATGATTATTGAAAAAATTGCTATAAAACAAGAAGGAAAGGAATCTGTTATTGGAAAATCTGTGAGTAGAAGTTTAAAAGAAAAAACCTCTAGTATTGGTTATTTAGTCGGAATTGGAATTTCATTTGTAAAACCAGAAATTGGTATTGTCATTTATGCTTTAATCGCTTTATTGTGGTTGATTCCAGATAGAAGAATTGAAAAATCGATGCGATAATTATTGATAATTTTCCACTGAATCGATTAATTTTTGAAGAAGATTTGATATAGAATCTTCTTCAAAATTTTTAAAAGATTGTCCTAACCATAAATTCGTGAACGCTGTATTTTCATTTAATTTCGAAGCGTTTCTCAATGGATTAGTCAATTTATTTTGATAAGGATAAGGTAAAACAAACTCGGAATTTTCAAACAAACGAATAAATTCATTCTCAATTCCTCGTGCATATCTTCCGGAAAAACTTTTTGTCAAGATAATTTCATTTTCCTTTACATTTTTTAATTGCTCTTTTTCGAACGATTTTAAAGCACTTTCATTGGAACACAAAAACAAACTACCAATCTGAAAAGCGTCTGCACCCAACTGTTTAGCTGCCAAAAGTGTTTTCGCATCATAAATTCCACCAGCAAAAATCAACGGCTTTTTCACAACATCTTTTACTTGCGAAACCAAAGAAAAACCACCAATTTGAGGCAAAATATCTGGATTAAATGTTCCACGATGTCCACCTGCTTCAATTCCTTGCACACAAATCACATCAATATTCGACTTTTCCAATTGTATCGCTTCTTCCAGCGTCGTACAAGTCCCTATTAATGTCACATCATGTTCTTTAAGACGATTAATTGAATTATCATCTAAATTACCAAAAGTAAAGCTCAAAATTTTACATTTTTCTTGTAAAATTACATCTATTTGCTCCTTATAACCATTTGGTTTTACAGCTTCAATCTCAGGAAAAACAACTGCAAAGTTTTGTTGATGCGAAAGCTCAATTAACTTATCTTTTGTTGCATTATACCTTTGTTTTAATTCTGGTGTAATTTCAGGAATATCGTTTGCAAAAATATTGACAGCAAAAGGTTTATTCGTTATTTTTTTGGTTTGATAGATTCGTTTCAACGAATTTTCTGAATCCAAATCGGCAATTGGCAAAGAACCTAAACAGTTACAATTACTCGCTGCAGCAACCATTTCTGGTGTCGTTACTCCAAACATTGGTGCTTGAATAATCGGATATTTTACACCAAATAATGCTGTTAGTTCATTTTGCCAAATCATCTTTTTTTATTTTAAATTTTCTTTCAATTTAGGCATAAAAGCTTTAATTGCAGGAAGTAAATCCTCAAAAATTGGATTATTTTTATTCTTCATTACCACTTCCAAAAATAACTTCAAACCTATTGCAAATTCCACTGATTGATTTTCATTTTCGAACGGGTTTTTAGATTTTATCATTTCAATAATCTTAAAAATCTCATCATGATTCATAAAATCTAAAACAATTGGAGCTTGTAATGGCGCATCTTTGTCTAATAATTCGGTCTGTTCTAATGTTAATTTGTAGTGATTTCCTTTTTTTGTCATAAATCTAATTTTTCCAAAAGTAACAGATTAGAATTATCAAAAATCAAAATGATTATTCGTTTAATTGATTGAATAAATCAATAATATTTATTCAAAAAAAGAGTCACATTTTTGCAACTCTTCTTTCGTTATTTATCAACTCCCTGATTTACTTGATTATGACGTTCATTCATTGCTTTCATTTCCGCCATAAATTCTTTGTCTGTCACAACTTTTCCCTTTGTTGGCAAAGTAATCACAACATCTTTATCTAAAATTTCGATTTCTTTCATCGTAAAAACAGCCTTGAATTCATCTGTTGACATTTCTGCTTTCACAATCAAGCCTGATAAATTAGCATAACGATAAGGACCATCTCTATAAGGTAAACTCGTTGTATACCACGCAATCACCTCTTTTCCATCCTCGTCTATTCCAACTGCTTTTGTCGCGTTATAACCTGCTATTTCTGTTTTTTCTTTGGTGATTTTCCATTGATAATCAAAAATTTTATCTTTAATCAAAAAGGTTTTCACACCAAAATCTTTCACATTATAAAATTCATTTTTTTCATAATCTTTATATTGTGGATTTGCTTCTGCAGCAATAATCATCTGCGCAATAGAATTGTCATTAGATTGATTATTATCAATTTTAATTTCAGGTTTGAAAGAAGACATTTTTCCATTACTCTCCAATACAAATTTCACCGAAATTCCGCGATCTATTTCACTTTTGAAACTCGCTTGATACGCAGCAGGAATACTACTTTTGATTTTATCGAAATCTAAAATAAAATCTGTGTTATAGATTACTTTTATGTTCTCCTTTTTAGCTTGTGCAAACGAAGCAATACAAGAAATAGTCGTAAAACATACCGAAAGTATAAGTTTTTTCATGTTATAATAATTTATGGTTTTGTTAGTTTCAAAAGTAAAGAATCAAATGAAATGAATTTGTTAAATATGACACAATAAATCATATCAGATTCATAAAATATGATTTAAAAACTTAACAATTTCCTAAAGTTGAGAATCATACAAATTGAACGAATAAATATTACTTTTAAAATATATTGACAACCAAAATTTATGAAATTACAAAAAGGAATTACAGGTTTTGACGCCACTCCTAATTATACAATAGAAGATTTAGAGAAAATTCTGAAAGGAATTAATTATCCATTTATCAAGACAGAAATTGTTCTGAAAGCGAATGATTCTTACCCGTTGTGCATATTAAATAATTTGAGTTTTTAGATTATTAATATTTCGATTAAAGTATGTTTTATTAATGTACTGAACCAAAGTAAGTGCAGTAGTTTTAGCTAAAATTCTGGTTTTAAACCCTTCGAAAGTCTTTGCATAATTTCGTCTAATCATAAACTGATCACATAGTTGAGAAAATAACGTTTCAATTCTTTTTCGATACTTTTTGAATGGATAAAACTGAGGTTTATACTCTTTTTGATTGGATCTTTTCGGTGTTTCTAATTGTATATTAACTTTATTAAATAAGTCAATTTGAATTGTTTGTGACAAATATCCTTTGTCTCCAAGTAGCAAACAATCATACATTTGAGTTTTAACATCTTTCAAAAAATGAATATCATGAACAGATGCGGGACTAATATCAATACTCTGGAAAACACCATTTAAAGAACAAATAGCATGAAGTTTATAGCCATAAAAAGACATTTGCTGAGAAGCACAAAAACCTCTGTTTGGTGCACTATACTGATGTTCTTTGCAAATTTTCGAGCGATTAATTCTTGCTATTTTACACACTTCCAACGGCATACTATCAACTATGAAACAAGTTTCAAATTCATTAAATTCTT